>CANLVU010000083.1 GCA_947494535.1 Cytophagaceae bacterium | reverse complement strand
GCTTTTCCTTCCCATCTCGCTCTAAGCGCAAAGGCGAAATTACGGTAGATATTCGCGAAAGTCTCCACATAGCCTTCTGGGTGTCCTGCTGGTTGTCGAGAATGCGCATTAGCGGCAGGAGATAGCTGGCCTACGGCCGTACGAATAATCCGCGCTCCTTCGTCGCGCGTCCTAAATACCATCGTATTCGGCTCCATTTGGTGCCACGTGATTCCTGCCTTGCTTCCATAGATGCGGAAGTTAAAGTCGTTCTCCTCGCCATTACAGATTTGAGAGCAATGTAAAATACCTTTGGCCCCATTATTGTAATGGATTAAAATATTGCCGTCATCATCTAATTGACGACCCTCTACGAAAATCGTTAAATCCGCGCAAAGCTCTTTAATATGTAGTCCGGTGATGTATTCGATTAAATTCTCGCAGTGCGTTCCAATGTCGCCGATGGCACCTGCGGCGCCACAACGAGCTGGATCTGTTCTCCAGGCTGCTTGTTTTTGGCCTGTCGCTTCCACTAAGTCGATTAACCAACCTTGTGGATATTCCACGATGATCTTGCGAATTTCGCCTAGCTGACCTGAGTCCACTAAGTGTTTCGCTTCTTTTACCATCGGGTAAGCCGTGTAGTTATGGGTCAAAGCAAAAATCAAGCCTGATTTATCGATGATTTTCTTTAGTTCTTTTGCCTGCGCAAGATTCAAGGTTGCTGGTTTATCGCAAACCACATGGAATCCATTTTCAAGTGCCATCTTAGCGGCAGGGAAGTGCACGTGATTAGGAGTAACGATGGAAACAAAGTCCATGCGCTCACCTTCAGGCAATTCTTTCTCCTTCAAAATCATCTCCTCATAGGAACCATATACACGGTTTTCTGGAAGATAAAGAGCTTCTCCGGTGGCTTTGGATTTTTCTGCGCTGGAACTAAATGCGCCACAAACTAATTCGATTTCTCCGTCTAATTGGGAACCGCGACGGTGAACTGCACCAATGAAAGCCTCTTGACTTCCACCGATCATTCCCATCCTGATTTTCCTACTTTGGCGTGATTTTGCCTGTGTAGCAGAACCTCCTTGAATCATAGTATGATAGATTTAGATAGTTTACAAAAATAGAGCAAAATTTGGTTTTATAGCCTTTAAATCGCTCTTTTTTTAGAATAGTATCAAAAATAAATCCCTTTACATGCCATTATCCCAAAAACTTTTTGTTTTTTTGTTACGATTTTTCCAATGAAGAATTTAATTTTTTAAAGAATAACCAAAATATATAATTAATCTAAACCTCAAACAATTATGAATCAAACTGTTAATGCCAATCGTTTATTTTTGGCTTCCTGTTTTGCCCTCATCACCACGGCCTTTTCTTTTAGTATTCGGGCAGGTATTTTACCTCAGTTAGGGACCGAATTAGCTTTAACTAACGAGCAACTGGGTCATATTAACCAAATGTGGTTTTTAGGTTTTCCTATTTCCATGATTTTAGGAGGTATATTTTATACATCAGTTGGACCAAAATTGATCATGCAAATAGCCTTAGTAGCACACGCTGCAGGTATTTTGTTGACTATTTATGCAGTGGACTACAACACCTTATTAATCTCTACTCTTTTGATTGGGTTAGGAAATGGATGTACGGAAGCGGCTTGTAATCCAATGATTGCTGATGCTTACACAGGTAACGAGATGAGCAGTAAGCTAAATCGTTTTCACATGTGGTTCCCAGGTGGAATTGTGGTAGGTTCTTTACTATCTAAGTTCATGACGGATGCAGCAATGGCTTGGCAAACACAAGTTTGGGTCATTATTATACCGACAGTTATTTATGCGGTCTTGTTCTCTGGTCAAGCTTTCCCTAAGCCAAAGGCTGATGCAAGTTCGACGATGGATAGCTTTAAAGCGATGTTAAATCCATTGTATTTATTTATGGCGGCTTGTATGGCGTTAACAGCTATTTCGGAGTTTGGCCCTCAGCAATGGGTAGGACCAATTTTAGCGAAAGCAGGTGCTAGCCCGATGTTAATTTTAGCTTTGGTGACAGGATTAATGGCCGTGGGTCGTTATTTCGCTGGTTCTATTATTGCTAAAATCAATACGGTAGGTGTATTATTAGCCTCTGCCGTATTTGCATTAGCAGGATTATATATGATGAGTACGATGTCAGGTACTACCTTATACTTCGCAGCCTTCATTTATGCGTTAGGTATTTGTTATTTCTGGCCAAACATGTTAGGTTATGTGGCTGAGGCAATGCCTAAAACAGGTGCCCTAGGTCTATCTATTATGGGTGGAATTGGTATGTTTTCGTCTTCTATGTTCCAGCCTATTATTGGTGGATGGATTGATAAAAACAAAGTGGCAGCGGTGAGCAGCGGATTAACAGGAGACGTAGCTGATTTAGCAGCTGGACAAGCGACCCTTTCCAATATGCTTTTATTTCCAGGTATCTTGATCGTGGCTTTTGCAGGTCTATATTTCTTCGGAAAGAAAGCAGCTCAGGCATAGTCTAGAAATTTAATTAATTTAGGGGGCTCGAAAGGCCCCCTTTTTTTTATGCGTTATCTGATTTTAATTTCCTTCTTGTTCGCGTCTTGCAAGCCTAATTGGCGGATTGATCCTACCAAAGTAAAGGAAGAATTGCAGGCGCAGGCAGCGCAAAATACGGAGCGCAAGGTAAAGGTAGAAACGCGTTTAGGGGACTTTGAGCTCGAATTAGATGATCGGACGCCTTTGCATTCGGTGAACTTTATTCGCTTAGTGAAGATGGGTTATTTTGAAGATCGCTACTTCTACCGGAATGTGTATGAAATCGGTATTCAAGGCGGAGGAGAGTATTTTGATCGCCTGAATTACTTGGTGCCAGCTGAATATATCGATGAATTGAGGCCGGTACGGGGTTCGATTGCCATGGCGCGATATGATGAGGGAAATCCCCTACAATCCTCCTCTCCCACAGAGTTTTTTATCGTCACAGATACCGAACAGGCGAGTCGCTTTTACCGTAAATACGTGGTTTTTGGTAAAGTAACCAAGGGAATGGCCGTAGTAGATTCCATCAAGAAAGAGCGTTCTTTTGACGAAAAGCCGGTTATTCCGGTGAAGTTTTCGATGTCTGTTTTGGACCAGAAATAAGGCTTAAGATCAACGCAATCGCCATTACTAATAGGCAGCCTAATACGTTTAGCCAAAGAAAGGCCATCCATTCCACCTTCCAGGCATAAATCACAAAAGCCTCTGCAATCAGTGCGGCTGTAAAAACCTGCGTCCCCGTCGTTCTAGGTAAATAAAAGGCACATAAAAAGACGCCCAAAATAGTACCATAAAACCAGGAACCTAAAATATTCACCACTTCAATCAAGCTGCCCATGTTCACCGCAAATTGGGCGACGACTAAACAAAGTGCTCCCCAGCCCAAAGTGATGAGTTTTGAAATCCACCAATAATGTTGATTCCCTCGGTCAGGAGCGATAAATCGTTCATATATATCGACCATCGAAGTGGAAGTTAAGGACCCAAAAGCCGATGCCATCGAACCCATCGACGATAACAAAATCATGGCGATCAGGAAGCCCACGATCCCCATGGGTAACTGGTTGATGATATAGTGCAAGAAGATGTAATTCGTGTCTCGGGCTTCCGTGTTAGGTTTTACTGATTTCAAAAGACCTACCGCTTTTTCCTGCGTGGCTGAAGCCTGCTTATTCAAATCATCCAAGCGCGCGTAATCTTTCTGTAAAATAGCGGTTTTCTTTGCCTCGAAAATGGCACCTTTCTCTTGATCGATGGCCTGATGACCCGGCACCGTGGCCCAAACCGCTTCCGTATTCTTATTAAAGAACGTAGGTGGGGCATTAAATTGGTAATAGGTAAAAACTAAAATACCCACTAACAAGATGAAGAACTGCATCGGAATCTTGAGGAATCCGTTCATGAGTAATCCTTTCTTGATCTCTCCAGCAGAAACGCCGGAAAGGTAGCGGCCTACCTGACTTTGGTCTGTACCAAAATACGACAGCTGCAAAAAGAAGCCTCCAATGATGCCTGACCAAATATTATAGCGGTTATTCAAATCAAATTTCCAATCAATCAGATTCACTTTTCCCATCTTGCCTGCAATCTGCAAGGATTCTTTCACCCCAATTTCGTCCGGAAGCTGTGAAACGATATAAAAACCAACGAAAACCATACCAACTAAAACAACGGCCATTTGCAACATTTGGGTATATGAAATGGCTTTTGATCCTCCTAACATACAATAGGCAGTTACGATGGCCGCAGTAATGGCATTCGTCCAAGTCAAATCCCATCCTAACAGGGTGGAAAGGATAATCGAGGGAGCTGCGATGGTTACACCGGTTGATAGCGCTCGCGGAATTAGGAAGAGGAGGGAGGTGAGCACCCGGGTTTTGGCATCAAACCGATTTTCTAAAAACTCGTAAGCTGTATATACTTTTAAAGAAAAATAATGCGGAATGAAGGTCACCGAAAGGATAATCATCGCGATGGGTAGACCTAAATAGAATTGAACAAAGCGCATTCCATCGTGGTAAGCCTGACCCGGAACCGACAAAAAAGTGATCGCAGAAGCCTGCGTAGCCATCACCGAAAGTAAAATGTGGTACCAAGGAAGTTCACGATCTGCTAACAGAAATCCCTGCAACGAATGCTTGGTTTGCTTCCCTTTCCAGCTGCCATAGGCCACAATTCCACCAATCGTACCCAATAAAACGATCCAATCGAGTGCTTGCATAGCTACTTAAAGGTTTCAGTTAAATAGATGAATGTCGCTATAACTCCGATGAGGAAAGCCAAGAGTGCGATATACCAGCGACTGAATTTCATGAGAGGTTTATTTTGCCCAAAGTTAATCCAATATTTATATTTAAAAGCTTTTGAAATTTTAAAATTGCTGACTACCTTTGCACTCCAAATTACGCGGGTGTGGTGGAATTGGTAGACATACCAGACTTAGGATCTGGCGCCGCGAGGCATGGGGGTTCGAGTCCCTTCACCCGTACCAATGGCAAGCCCTCAACACCAAAAAGGTTTTGAGGGTTTTATTTTACTAGCTAATTATAAATAATAACAAATGAACATTTCACTTAACAAGGCAGGGGATTTAGAAGGTCGTTTGACTGTAGTAGTTTCTCCAGCAGATTACGCGGAAAAAGTAGAGGCAAAATTGAAAGATTATCGCAAGAAAGCATCCATCAAAGGATTTCGTCCTGGTATGGTTCCAGCGGCTCTTGTGAAGAAATTATACGGTCAATCTGCTCTAGTAGACGAAATCAACCACATGTTAGGTCACGAAGTTTCTGATTATATTAAAGAAAATAAATTGAACCTTGTAGGAGAGCCTTTGCCAGCTGTAGAAGAGGCAGATGCGATCGACTGGGAAAAAGATACAGAATTTACGTTCCATTATGATTTAGGTTTCCACGGAGATTTTACGGTGGATTTGGCCAAAATCAAAGCAATTGCTTCTTACGAAATCAAAGCAGACAAGAAAGAAATCGAAGAAACGATCGAAAACTTGAAGAAGCAATTTGGCGATCAAACTCACCCAGAATCAGTAGTAGACCGTGATTTAGTTTTCGGAACCTTCACTCAAGGTGACTGGATAGAGAAATCTGCTATCCCAATGCACGCGATCAATGATAAGTCGAAGAAAGTGTTCATCGGTGCGAAAAAAGACGATACCTTGAAGTTTGCGATTGATAAAGTATTCGTAGATGCGAAGGCATTAGCTCTAGCGACTGGAAAGAAAGAAGACGAAGTAGCTGATTTGAAAGGAGAAGTTTCGTTCGTAGTCGAAGATATTACGCGTCAAGTTCCTTCTGAATTAAACGTGGCATTTTATGATAAAGTATTAGGTGCAGGAAAAGCGACAGATGAGAAATCATTCCGTGAGCAAGTAGAAACAATTGTAACAGAGAACTACAAGCGTGAGGCTGAATACTTATTGCGTATCGATGCAGAGAAAGCCATTTTAGACGCAGTGAAAATCGACTTGCCAGAGAAATTCTTACGCACTTGGTTGATCCGTATCAATGAAGGAAAATTCACGCCAGAGCAAATTGATCAAGACTTTGATAATGTAAAGAAAGATATGCGTTGGAACTTGATCAAGAATGAAATCGCTGAGAAATTCGACGTGAAAGTGGAATATCCAGAGGTGGTTGAGAAAGCAAAAGATATGGTACGTGCGCAGTTTGGCGGTTATTTATCGTCTAATGAGCCAGGTATTGAAGAAATGATTGAGAAAATCGCGATGGGTTACTTGAGCGATAAGTCGAAGTCAGATAACTTCATGAACTTATACAACCAAGCATTTGCGGACAAAGTTTCTGCTACCATCGTTGCGAACGTTCCTCACAAAGTGACGAAAATCGACGTAGACAAGTTTAAGGGAATCGCTGCGGCGCTTTAATTTAAATTAGTCCTGATAATTTTTGAAAGCCCCGCTTCTTGCGGGGTTTTCTGTGAACTAAGCTTTTGGTTTTTACGTTTAGCTTAATTAACAGCAAAATTTTTTAAATTTGATCTTTATAACAATATAAGCATATGTATCCAAAGGAATTATCATCAGAAGAGTTTCGCAAATATGCGGTTCACCACAGAGGTTTGAACGGTCTTGCAGTTGATCAATACATGAATAATATCGGTAGTCGCCCGGTGCCCCAAATCGACGATATGACGCAATACATCATAGAGGAACGCCCGATGCGTTTTGCTCAGATTGATGTATTCTCTCGTTTGATCATGGATCGCATCATCTTTATGGGCGTTCCAGTGGATGATTATATGGCGAATATCATCGTGGCTCAATTATTATTCATGGAGTCAACTGATGCGAAAAAAGACATTGTGATGTATATCAATAGCCCTGGTGGATCGGTTTATGCGGGTTTAGGAATCTATGATACGATGAATTACATTCGTCCAGAAGTGGCTACAGTTTGTACTTCGCTTGCAGCTTCCATGGGGGCTGTTTTATTAGCGGGTGGTGCAGCTGGCAAACGTTCTGCTTTAGAGCATGCGCGCGTCATGATTCACCAACCATCCGGTGGAGCACAAGGACAATCACGTGATATCGAAATCACCGCGCG
>CANLVU010000082.1 GCA_947494535.1 Cytophagaceae bacterium | reverse complement strand
CATAGAGGAACGCCCGATGCGTTTTGCTCAGATTGATGTATTCTCTCGTTTGATCATGGATCGCATCATCTTTATGGGCGTTCCAGTGGATGATTATATGGCGAATATCATCGTGGCTCAATTATTATTTATGGAGTCAACTGATGCGAAAAAAGACATTGTGATGTATATCAATAGCCCTGGTGGATCGGTTTATGCTGGTTTAGGAATCTATGACACGATGAATTACATTCGTCCAGAAGTGGCGACAGTTTGTACTTCGCTTGCAGCTTCCATGGGGGCCGTTTTATTAGCGGGTGGTGCAGCAGGCAAACGTTCTGCTTTAGAGCATGCGCGCGTCATGATTCACCAACCATCCGGTGGAGCACAAGGACAATCACGTGATATCGAAATCACCGCGCGTGAAATCGTCAAAATTCGTCAAGAATTATACGAAATCTTAGCAAAGCACTCAGGAAAATCATTCGAAGATATCGAGCGTGATTCAGATCGTGATTATTGGATGAAGGCGGCTGAGGCGAAGGAATATGGTTTAATTGATGAGATTTTAACGCGAACTGTCTAGTGGCTAGTAAAAAAACGAGTTGTTCTTTCTGCGGTCGTCCTAAAAATGAGGTGGGCATATTGCTTTCTGGCATTGATGGCCATATTTGTAATAACTGTTTGCAGCAAGGATACGAGGTGGTGAAAGAGGAGATGGGTGTGGCTGCTGCAGCGAAAGCGGGTACCAAGCATTCCTTTGAATTAGTGAAGCCTAAGGATTTAAAAGAATATTTAGACGGATACATCATCGGTCAGGAAGAGGCGAAGAAGCATTTGTCTGTGGCGGTATATAATCACTACAAGCGTTTAATGCAGACCCCTTCGAATGACGATGTGAAGATTGAAAAATCGAATATCTTGATGGTAGGAGAGACCGGTACGGGAAAAACGTATTTGGCTCGGACTCTTGCCCAAAAATTACAAGTTCCTTTCTGTATCGCCGATGCAACCGTCATTACGGAAGCTGGGTATGTGGGAGAGGACGTAGAAACGATATTAACACGTCTATTGCAAGAAGCAAACTATGATGTGGAAAAGGCCGAATGCGGCATCGTTTTCATCGATGAAATTGATAAAATTGCGCGTAAATCCGACAATCCGTCCATCACGCGTGATGTGTCTGGCGAAGGAGTTCAGCAGGCGCTACTGAAGTTGTTAGAAGGTTCGATTGTGAACGTGCCACCGCAAGGAGGACGTAAGCATCCGGACCAAAAAATGATCGCCGTCAACACCGAGAACATCTTGTTTATCTGTGGTGGCGCTTTTGATGGCATCGACCGCCACATAGCGAAACGGTTGAACTCCCGTCCGATCGGTTTCTCTGGCGATGATACCTTCCACGAATCATTCGAGAAGGACCAGATCATGAAGTATGTGACGGCTCAAGATTTAAAATCATTCGGTCTAATCCCAGAATTACTAGGTCGTCTTCCCGTTGTTACCTACTTGAACCCATTGGATACAACAGCCATGTTATCGATTTTAACGGAGCCTAAAAATGCACTGGTGAAGCAATATGAAAAGCTTTTTGAGATGGAAGGTGTTTCGTTGACTTTCCAGCACGATGCACTCGTGTATATGGTAGAACAAGCGATGCAATTCAAATTAGGCGCGCGTGGTTTACGTTCCATCATGGAAGCTGTGATGATAGATGCCATGTATGAAATTCCTTCTCAGACTGAAATGAAAACGTTTGAGGTGGATTTGAATTATGCGAAGTCTAAGTTCGAAAGAACGGTATTTCATCAAATGAAAGTAGTCGCTTAATATGCCAGCTATTCAGCTCGTATTTTTGCATGGTTTTGGAGAAGATGAACGAGTATGGGAAGATTTCTTGCCTTTTCACTCTTTTACATTTTCCACTATTTGTCCTGGATATGCGGAATGGACTGATTGTGCTACACTCGCAGATTATGCACGTAAAATAGTAGCTTCCTTGCCCTCTGATAGTCATTTTATCTTAGTGGGTCATTCGATGGGCGGATATATTGCCTTAGAAATAGCGTCTCAGTTTCCGGAACGGGTCAAGAAAGTGGTCATGTTACATTCGACATTTCTGCCTGACACGGAAGAAAAGAAAATCAATCGAGATCGAACGGCGGAATTGCTCGCAAAAAAAGGAACGGGATTTTTTATCGGGCCGTTCTTGCCTAATTTATTTGCTACAGCATCTCAAGAACTCATTTCTACCTTAGCATCTAGGTACCGAGAGTTATCTGCTGCCGGATTAATTGCCGCCACCAAGGCGATGCGGGATCGAAACGATTTTACTACGTTTGTTCAAACTACAAATATCCCCTTCTTATTTATCTTGGGAGAACAAGATGCCTTGATTTCTCCGGAGTCGATTACTCGGTTTGTAACGAAATCGGTTGTAATTTTGCCAAACGTAGGCCATCAAGGTACCTATGAAGCGCCTGAAGCGGTAGCCGTGGCCATTAATCAATTTGTGCATGTCTGATATTATCATTGCCTTAGATGGCTTCTCTTCTTGTGGAAAAAGTACGACTGCGCGCCATGTGGCGTCTGCTCTGCATTATGCCTTTTTAGATACGGGCGCCATGTACCGAGCAGTAGCACTTTATTTCGATCGGCAACAAGTTAATTTAGCTGATTTGCAAGAGGTGAAAGATGCATTAGCGCATGTGGAAATCACCTTTCAATTTAATCCGGCTAAACAAGCTTCTGACACCATTTTGAATGGGGAGAATGTGGAGGCAGAGATTCGCAAAATGCATATTTCTGATTTAGTGAGTCAAGTGGCCGCTATCCCAGAAGTGAGACATGCGATGGTGGCTCAACAACAAAGAATGGGGGAGAAGAAGGGAATTGTCATGGATGGTCGAGATATTGGAACGGTCGTTTTTCCCAATGCTGAATTGAAGCTATTTATGACGGCTGAGCCGCATATACGTGCTCAGAGACGTAAATTAGAGCTTTTACAAAAGGGCGAAGATCTTCCTTTGGAAGAGATCATTGAGAACTTGCGCAAAAGAGATGAGATTGATTCGAATCGATCAGAAGGTCCCTTGAAAAGAGCAGCTGATGCCATTGATTTAGATACATCTTATCGAACGATGGATGAACAGGTAGAATTTGTTTTAGATCACGTTCGACGCGTGCAAGGTGAAAAGCACTGATCCCTTTGTTATCGTAGGCCAGGGTCTAGCTGGCACCATTTTAGCGCACCATTTTTTGGAGGCAGAAATACCTTTTGAAATTTGGGATTCTCCTCAGACCCATTTTAATTCATCTCAAGCGGCGGGTGGCATTTTCAATCCGGTTACCGGTCGAAAATTAGAACAGACTTGGCTAGCAGATGATTTATTTACTTACCTTTTTGAGTTTTATCCTCGATTGGAAGTTACACTAGGAGCGCGGTTCTTTTTTCCCATGCCGCTTTTTCGTCCTTTTGCAAATGAGGAGATGAAGAACTGGCTGGTAGAAAGAAAAGACGAGATTCACCACGATTATTTGCGTTGGGATTCGGAAGGCGTTTGGGTAGAAAAAGCGGGATGGGTCGATGTGGCTACATTATTGCAGGCTTCTCATGCGTATTTTTCTTCTCTTGGTTTGTTGAAAGAATCGGAGTACACGGGTAGCCAGGCTATTTTTTGTGAAGGGTTCCACGGGCAACAAAATCCACTTTGGACTTGTTTACCTTTCTTGCCAGCGAAAGGGGAGTTAATGGAAATTGCCTCGAATGAGCCCACGGAGGAGTTTATTTTGAATAAAAATGGTTTCTTATTGCCGTTGGGTTCTCATCAATTTAAGGTGGGGGCGACCTATGGCTGGCAAGAGTTTACGAACCAGACAACTCCAGAGGCTTTAGAAGAATTAACAAAGAAATTAGCTTCGATGGGCTGCACACAATTTGAGTTAGTCGTACAAAAGACAGGGATCAGACCTGCAACCCAAGATCGTCGACCATTTGTTGGTTTTCATTTGAATCAAGAGGCGGGTATATTTAATGGTTTTGGATCCAAAGGAGTTTCTTTAGCGCCCTATTTTGCCAAACAATGGACTAGCGAAATCCTTGGAAAATCTTCTGTTCATTCAGAGGCATCAATTCGGCGATTTTATCATTTATTTTCCGTTTAAATCTGTAAATTTGGTTTTAATGTCTTTTGGCTAGATGCGTATTTTAAATTCCTTTTTCGCAGTCCTCTTTTTCTTGTCTTTTGGCTTAATAAAGCTCTATGGACAAGAATCGCAATGGATTCCGGAGAATCACCGGATTCAATACCAGAATTTCCAATGGAATTACATCAGCAGTTCTAATTTTGAGGTGTATTATTTTGATAAAAATGAAGCTTTAGCTAAATCGACGTTGACGTACCTTGAGTCAGATAATGGCCGGATAACGGAGATGCTGAGTTATTCACCTTATCAAAAGGTGAAGATTTTTTTATATCCAAACCATGAAACCTGGTTGCAAAGTAATAGCGGAATTTCTTTAGCAAATTCCGCTGATGCTGCAGCTGAAAATTTAGCCAAATTTAGAATCGAAGTAGCTTTTAAAGATAATTTAACCTCCTTTAAACAGGAGGTCACCAAGCAAATTGTACGCGTATATCTTCAGGATTTATTGTTTGGAGGTAGCGTGAGGGATGTACTGCAAAACTCTTTATTATTAAATGTATCAGATTGGTTTGTCTTAGGCATGTCTGCTTACTTAGCTTTAGGAGATTCACCTGAAATGCGACGTTTTACCTATCAAATCATTAGTGAAAATAAAATTAGAAGGCTGCAATTAGCAACAGGTGCAGAAGCCGAGTTGCTTGGTCAATCCATTTGGTCCTATATTGCAAATACGTATGGTAAACAGGCAATAGGCAATATTCTGAATTTAACTCGGATTATAAGAAACGAACAATCTAGTTTATCTAGTACGATTCGAAAACCATTTTCAAAATTTTTAAAGGATTGGTACGAGTATTATTTGACTGATGCTAAAAATTTAGAAATCGCCACCTCTAAGGTTTTCCCAACTTCTTTTTATTTGCCTCCATCGAATCAAATTAACGCTTTTCAGGCAAGTCCTGATGGACTTTATGAGGCTTTTGTCTCGGATGAATCTGGCAGATATCAAGTCTATTTACATACTTTAGCTACGGATAAACTTCAATTACTCCAACAAACTGGATTAAAGGATTTAAATCGTACTTCTGATGGGAAAGGGCCTTTAATTTCTTGGAGTGGCAATAATAGGCTTTCTGTCCTATTTAACGAGCAAGGGTTTACTTGGATGAAAACCTACCAGGTTAATAAAGGGGGGAACTATACTTCAGAGCCTAAACTAAAAATCGCGAATTTATCCTATCTAGATATGAAAGTGTCCTCAAATGGGACTAAGGCACTAGTGCGCGTTTTGGAAAAAGGTCAAGTAGATATAGGTATTTATGATTTGAAGCGCAATAAGTTAAATCTACTAACTAAAGATGCTTACAATGAAACTGAGGCACATTGGATGCCCGATAATCGGGTGATTTACATAACAGATCGGTATATTGATTCATTACCTTCACCACCTGCACCCATTTCTTCTTTATTTGTTTGGAATCCAGAAGATCCTGAAAATGCGACTAGGTTATTCTCAACTTCTGGAAAGGTATTTAACTTTAAGTTTCAGTCAGATTCAGTGGCTTATTTTTTGCATAATCAGGCAAACGGACCTAGGTTAATTCGATATCAAATGGCTGATAGTTCTTTTAAACAATCTAAAGTTAGAACTGTCGCTTGGCAAAATTTCGAATGGACACCTAAAGGTGTTTATACACTAGAAAGAAATATTGTAACGGATAACATACAACGCTACACCGAATCAAGTCTGGATGAATATCTCGGTTCTGAATGGATTCCCACGGTTAACACCGTAAATCCCACGACAGTTATTGAGCAAGAAGTCGCATCCTTTGAGACAGATGCAGCTAAAAAGGCTAGAAAAGCTAGATTGGATCGACAACTATCTATTCGACTTAAAAGGGAACCTGGTAAAATGGTAGGTCCTTTAGCCTATCAAAATTCATTTGTATTTAATAGTTCAGAAGGGCAATTTAAATCAGATCCCATAAGAGGTATTGGCTATGCCTATGAGGTTAAAGCAAATGATTTATTAGAGAATCACTTATTTAAGGCTGGCGCATTTCTGACGGCTAATCTACTTAATTCGGATATTTGGGGAGAATATGCTTACCTAGCCAATAAATTAGATTGGAAATTCCGTTATGATCGAAAGGTGTTAGGTCAGGATACAGAAAATGATTCGCAGAAAATTCGTTTTAATCGATTCGCCCTAACAGCCACTTATCCATTTAGTTTATTGAGTCGAATATCTGTCACTGGTTTATATTCAACTAATCGATTATTTAACCAAATATCACTCGTAACTCCAGAGGAATATTCAGGTTTTGCAGGTGCATTAATTTCTTATGAAGTTGATAATACGGTTCAGGCAGGGGATAATCTTCGAACGGGTTATCGAATTAATGCGACTCTTGAAGCACAAAAGGATATGGTTATGTCGGGAGAATTTGTTCGAATAGGATTTGATGCTCGTTATTATAAGAAACTTTCTAACACCTTTTATTTAGCTACTCGTTTATCCTCTTCTCATCAATTAGGTAGTCGGACTCAGGCCTCTATGTTAGGTGGGATGGATAATTGGTTTTTCAATAAAAAAGATGCGCGTACGCAAGAAACGCCCTTGGGACTGGATGGTCTTGCAAGGCGGGATGTTTTTATGAGTAATTTCATTGCCCCATTGCGTGGATTTGCTTTGAATAAATTAAGTGGAAATAGTCATTTATTATTTAATGCAGAAATTAGGATTCCTGTAAAGTCTATCATGCCTTCAGAATCCTCCTCTTTACTTAATTCGGTTCAACTTGTTGGTTTCACAGATGTTGGAACAGCTTGGACAGGTTCTAGTCCTTTTGAGAAATCCAATGGATTTAATACAAATGTCTATGGCGGAAAAACGAATCCATTTATAGCTACAGTAACTGATTTTAGAAACCCATTTTTAGTGGGGTATGGAATTGGAGCGAGGGCTGTTCTTTTTGGCTATTTTGTTAAATTTGATTATGCCTTTGGAATTGAAAATAAAGAAGTAAAGTCTCCTCTAACGTATCTGACATTAGGATATGATTTTTAAATGATCAAAAAAATACTTTTTCTAGTACTTATCCCTTGGACACTTTTTTCCCAAAGTCTAAGTACATCGAATTTGCCAATCATTCGAATAAATACAAAGAGTCGGATCATCAAGGATGAACCTAAGATTCCGGTAGTTTTCGAAGTTT
>CANLVU010000081.1 GCA_947494535.1 Cytophagaceae bacterium | reverse complement strand
CCTGTCACGAATTATACCCACGCATCTCCGGTTCACGTATCGATTGCACCATCGCCTAATTTGCCCAATGATCAATCCATCGCTTTGTATCCATCACTCTGTTTGTTTGAAGGAACGAATGTGAGCATCGGTCGCGGAACCGATTTGCAGTTTCAGGTGGCAGGCACTAATATCGCTGGCTTAGGGGATTATACGTTTACTCCAGTTCCTAAGCCGGGCGCGATGGATCCTCCTTTAAAAGGCCAAACCTGTTACGGATATAACCTTTCAAACCTACCCGCTCGAAACCTAGGCTTCAGCCTAAAATACCTATTGTATTTCTACGGTAAATCTGGATTAGGGGAAAAATTCTTTACTTCGCCCTCTTTCTTTGATAAGCTGGCTGGTACAGATTCTCTTCGACTTGCGATAATCGCCGGTAAATCGGAGAAAGATATTCGGGATTCTTGGGAGCCAGGATTAGTTCAATACCGAAAAATGCGCCAAAATTACCTGCTTTATCGTTAGAATTAGGCAAAAAATTCCGACATTTGCCGTTTATTTTTAAGCAAAAACAAACATGGCGGAAAAGATCCTTATACTTGATTTTGGTTCTCAGGTGACCCAATTAATTGCGCGTCGCATCAGAGAAGCACAAGTCTATTGCGAAATACATCCTTTTAATCACATCCCTGAAATCGACGAATCGGTGAAAGGAATTATCCTTTCCGGTAGTCCATGCTCTGTTCGTGACGAAGATTCTCCGCGAGTTGATTTAAGTTTGTTTGGCTCATTACCCATCCTAGGTATTTGCTATGGAGCACAATTATTAGCGCACCAAGGCGGAGGCTCCGTTCAAGCATCAGGTCACCGCGAATACGGTCGTGCACACATGACAAGTGTTAAAGAGAGTCCATTATTGAAAGGCTTATCGGCTACAGGTCAGGTTTGGATGTCTCATGGTGATACCATTATGGAATTGCCGGCCGAATACGAGTTAATCGGTTCAACAGAGAGCGTTCGTGTCGCAGCCTTTGCACATACTTCGAAGCCCATTTTCGGTATTCAATTTCACCCAGAGGTGACACACTCGACGGAAGGGAGCCAATTAATCAAGAATTTTATCGTAGGAATCTGCGGCTGCGCTCAAACGTGGACATCGGATTCCTTCGTTGATAGAACTGTAGCAGAACTTAAGGCCAAATTAGGGAATGACAAAGTCGTTCTAGGTCTTTCTGGCGGCGTAGATAGCTCAGTCGCGGCCGTTTTATTACACCGCGCCATTGGCAAAAACCTGTATTGCATCTTCGTAGACAACGGTTTGCTGCGCAAGGACGAATTCGAACAAGTGTTAACGTCCTACAATACTTTAGGCTTAAACGTAAAAGGAGTCAACTCCAAACAACGTTTCTACGACGCCCTAAAAGGTCTAACAGATCCAGAGGACAAACGTAAGGCCATCGGAAAGACCTTTATCGAAGTATTTGACGAGGAGGCCCATTTAATTGAAGGCGTTTCTTGGTTAGGCCAAGGTACTATTTACCCAGATAAAATCGAATCTGTTTCTCTAAAAGGACCAAGCGCAACGATTAAATCGCACCACAACGTGGGCGGTTTGCCGGACTTTATGAAATTAAAGGTGGTGGAACCTTTAGATGCCTTGTTTAAAGATGAAGTACGATTAGTAGGTAAAACCCTTGGTGTGCCCAAAGACATTTTAGGCCGCCATCCTTTCCCAGGTCCAGGTTTAGGTATTCGTATTCTAGGCGATATTACGCCAGAGAAAGTAGATATTCTTCAAAAAGTAGACGCCATTTTCATTAATGGTTTGAAAGAAGACGGTTTGTATGACCAAGTGTGGCAAGCCGGAGCAATCCTTTTACCTATCCAATCCGTGGGTGTCATGGGGGATGAGCGTACGTATGAGCAAGTTGTTGCTTTGAGGGCTGTTTCTAGTGTGGATGGAATGACCGCTGACTGGTGCCACCTGCCTTATGAATTCTTAGGTCGCATTTCGAATGAGATTATTAATAAGGTGAAGGGCGTGAATCGCGTGGTGTATGATATTTCGAGTAAGCCGCCGGCGACGATTGAGTGGGAATAAATTTATTTTTCAATTCTAAAATCGTGCTGCGCAATAACTTTAGAGTAGAGATTATAGATTATAGAGAAGAGATATCGTAAAAAAAGGGATCAATTATGATCCCTTTTTTTATTCTCAAATAAATAAACATTTCTGAATTCATCGCCGAAGGCGATTCCATATCTCTACTCTCTACTCTCTACTCTCTACTCTATAATCTATAATCTCATTTCGAACGCTCCACGAATAAACTAACGAGATAGAGCACCGTCTCCGTCGCCTTCTCCATATCCTGAACCGAAACCCATTCTTGTTTGCTGTGGAAGGCGTGTTCGCCGGCAAAAATGTTTGGGCAGGGTAAACCCATGAAAGTTAAGCGAGATCCATCGGTACCTCCACGTATACTGGTGGTCTCCGCTTTAAGGCCGGCCAGGCGCATCGCTTCCATCGCTAGTTCTATGCATTCTGGATGATCGACTAGAATTTCGTTCATGTTGCGGTATTGCTCTGTTTGGGTATAGGTTGCGGTTGAATTGGGGTATTTGCGCAAGACCATTTCTGAAATTTGTTGGATGATGAAACCGTTCTCTTTCAGTTTTTCGGTGTCAAAATCGCGGATGATGAATTCGATTGTTGCTTCTTCCACGCTTCCAGAGATGTCAGTGGGGTGGATGAAGCCTTCTTTTCCTTCGGTGGTTTCGGGGCTGAGGCGGTCTTTCGGTAAGGTGTTTACGATTTCTGCGGCTATTTTGAGGGCGCTTTCCATACGGCCTTTGGCAAAACCTGGATGCTGAGAAATGCCCTGGATTTTCACGACAAATCCATCCGCGGAAAACGTTTCATTCTCTAAATGTCCGCGCTTCTCGCCGTCTAACGTGTAGCCATATTTGGCATTAATCTTCTCCATATTTACGTGATCCGTTCCGCGACCGACTTCTTCATCTGGAGTGAAAAGAATGGTGATGGGTCCGTGAGGGACGTCTGGGTTCGAATAATAGAAAGCCGCGACATCCATAATCTCCGCCACGCCAGCTTTATTATCAGCCCCTAAAAGTGTGGTGCCGCTGGCAGTGATAATATCGTTTCCGATTTGTTCTGCTAAGTCTGGGTGTTCGCTTAGGCGGATAATAACAGATGGATCGTCTGGTAAAACCAAGTCTTGGCCATGGTAATAGGGGTGAACAATGGGGTTTACACCTGCTCCGGAGCAATCAGGTGATGTGTCCATATGGGCGCAAAAGCATAAGCCTGGAACTTCGTGATTAACGTTAGAATCCAGATGTGCATATACATAGCCGAATTCATCTAGGTGCGCGTTTTGAATGCCGAGGGATTGTAATTCTTGAACTAAAATTTTTCCGAGTTTTTTTTGTTTTTCCGTGGTTGGGCTAGTGCTCGAGTGGGGGTCGGATTGCGTGTCTATTTGGACATACTCAAGAAAACGTTCTTTCGATGTGAAGGCGTATTTTTGGATTAATTCCGAGAGTTGCGGCATAAAATTCGAATTATATTGAAATATTGTAAGAAAAAATTGTCTTTAATAAATTTATTTCTCGAGGATTTATAAAGGTAATACACCTTTAAGAATTACGTATTATCTTAGTAGCTTGAATTTTATAAGCTTATTACTACTATGTCTCAAAATGCTACTGTTAACCTAGATGGCCAAACGTTCGAACTTCCAACTTTCGTAGGAACCGAAAACGAAAAAGCAATCGACATTGCGAAACTTCGCGATTTAACTGGATACATAACCTATGACCCAGGTTTTAAAAATACGGGTGCAACTAAAAGTGCGATTACTTTTTTAGATGGCGAAG
Organism: Cytophagaceae bacterium; assembly: GCA_947494535.1. Lineage (GTDB taxonomy): Bacteria > Bacteroidota > Bacteroidia > Cytophagales > Spirosomataceae > Aquirufa. The sequence goes on along the minus strand of CANLVU010000081.1, from coordinate 3,638 downwards.
AAGGAATTCTGAGACATTGCGGTTACAGCATTGAAGAATTAGCTGACAAAGCTACCTTCCTAGAAGTAGCTTATCTATTATTAAATGGTGAATTGCCTACACAATCTCAATTAGATGCGTTCGAAGCTGCGGTAAAAAAATACACCGTAACGAATGAAGCTTTATTGAAAATTGAACAAGTTATTCCGTCTTCTACTCACCCAATGAGCGAATTATCTGCTTTAGTCGGTTTAATGGAAGGCCAATATAATCCTGCAGAAACGCAAGAAAACATCTTACGTTTGATCGCTGCTTTGCCTATTTTCGCGGCTTGGAACTACAAGAAATCGATTGGAGAAGCTTTAGTAGCTCCTGATCAATCTTTGGACTACTGCTCGAACTTCTTAAAAATGATGTTCGCTAAACCAGGCGAAGATTATAAAGTTGATCCGATCGTTTCTAAGGCTTTGAATAAATTATTAATCTTACACGCTGATCATGAGCAAAACTGCTCTACCTCGACTGTTCGTTTGATTGGGTCATCTCATGCAAGTATATTCTCTAGTGTTTCAGGTGGTATTCAAGCGTTGTTTGGTCCATTACACGGAGGTGCAAACCAAGCGGTAATTGAAATGTTAGAAGAGATCAAGCAAGCAGGTGGCGATACCTCTAAGTTTGTGGCGATGGCTAAAGATAAGACATCTGGTTTCCGTTTGATGGGCTTCGGTCACCGAGTTTACAAAAACTTTGATCCGCGTGCCCGTATCATTAAAAAGGCAGCTGATGATGTATTGACAGCATTAGGTGTGAAAGATCCCGTTTTAGCGATCGCCCAAGAATTAGAAGTTGCAGCTTTAAGTGATGAGTATTTCGTAGCTCGTAAATTATATCCGAACGTAGACTTCTACTCAGGTATCATCTACCGTGCTTTAGATATCCCGACGAACATGTTTACGATCTTATTTGCAATCGGACGTCTTCCGGGTTGGATTTCTCAACACCAAGAAATGATGACCAATAAAGATCCTATCGGTCGTCCTCGTCAAATCTACGTAGGTTCTCCTGAACGTGCATTTGTCGATATTGCGAAAAGATAGATTCTTATGAGATAATTTTAAAAGCCTCCAGAAATGGGGGCTTTTTTGTTTTTCCTGTTTTCGACCTAGCTTTGTATCCTTATGCGAATAGTATTTTTCCTTTTGTTTAGTTTTTCTGTTTGTGCTCAGGTTCAAAAAGGCCAAGCCTCTTATTATTCCAATCATTTTAAAGGACGTCGGACGAGCAGCGGAGAGAAGTATAATCCTGCTAAATTCACGGCAGCGCATCGGAAATTACCGTTTAATACCTGGGTGGAGGTGTATATGCCCAAAACAAAGAAGACCACTTTCGTTCGTATCATAGACCGGGGTCCACATAGCCGCAAGCGGATTATTGATGTTTCGAGGGCTGCAGCAAAGGATTTGGGTTTAATTCCCTACGGTTATTCGACAGTTCATATTAAACCGGTCTCTGAGAAGTCTCGTATTGATTCCTTGAATGCTATGGAATCTGCAGAAATTTATGAGTTTGAACCGAAATCCGCCACGTTGGATTCGCTTTCACAAAATCCACAATAAGGGGATTCATTTGTTCTTGCTTCGACCACTCGGGTTGTAAGTATAATTCAGAAAAGTCTGGTAATTTCTCTGCCCATTCTACTGCCCAGGGGATATCAGAAGGGTGATTCACCACGACTTTGAGTTCGTTTGTAATAGCTAAAATATCGTCGTTAGGCGCTTTGAATTTTTTAGGTGAGAAACAGATCCAATCCCACACCCCAGTAATGGAGGTGGCTACACCGGATGTTTCAATATGCGTTCTGAATCCAGCTTCTTGTAAAGCCTCTGTCAAAGGACCTAAATCGTGCATTAAAGGCTCGCCTCCAGTTACGACTACTAGTCGGCCTGGATGCTCCAGCGCTTCAGCAACTAAAGTAGCGACCGTTTTTACCGGATGCGTGTCTACCGGCCATGATTCTTTCACATCGCACCAATGACAACCCACGTCACAGCCTCCCAAACGAATGAAATAGGCCGCATGTCCCTGGTATTTACCTTCCCCTTGCAGGGTGTAAAAAGATTCCATCACTGGATAGGTAAATTCGGCTCTTTTTACGGCGGTTTTTATATCTTTGGGGTCGGATTGCATTTGGACTTAAAATTGTATCCCAAAATTAAGTCTAGAATTGTAATTTAACTAATCCATGAATCCAACAAACACAAAAAATCGCTTATTCATTGCTATTGGGCTTGTAAGCACCTTGTGTTTATTATCCGCTTGTTGGTCAGCACGTTGTCCTCATAAAACGTGTAGAGTACAAGTGGAACATCGCCACGGAGTGAGTTATTTTCGCCCCAATGTGGCTTTTTCTTGGATGTGGACACCTCGATATAAGCATATTAGAGCTGAGCAAACTAAAAAGAAACCCAGATGAAGCAAACCATCGTATTTTCTGCAGGTGCTCTGAATCAACTGCCTTTAGACTGGGAGGGAAATCGCCAACGTATTTTAGCGGCTATCGCTCAAGCGTCTGTTGAAGGCTCGACTCTTGTATGTTTGCCTGAGTTATGTATTTCTGGCTATGGCTGTGAGGATCAATTTCTTGCCCCATTAACGGCGGTAAAATCTTGGGAATCGCTCGAATTAATCGCTTCAGAAGTGCGAGAATTAGTAGCTGTAGTTGGTTTAGCTCTACCTTTTGAAGGAGAATTATACAATGTATCTGCGATTCTAGCCCAGGGTAAAATACAAGCCTTAATTCCCAAACAATTTTTGGCGGATGATGGCGTACACTACGAACCTCGTTGGTTTAAACCTTGGCCTCGTGGCCGTCGAGTTTCCTACAATGGAATTCCTTTAGGGGATTACCGCCTGCATTTTGCCGGAATTACCTTAGGTATTGAGATATGCCAAGATGCTTGGGAAGGGGAGAAGCGACCGGCCTATGATTTAGCTCGGCGTGGCGTTTCGGTGATTTGTAATCCGACGGCCTCCCACTTTGCGTTTGGTAAAGCAGAAATTAGAAAATCATTAGCCCTAGAGGGTGCTAAAATAATTAATGGCGCCTATCTATTTGCTAATTTGTTAGGTAACGAAGCAGGTCGCATCATCTTTGATGGGGATGCTTATATTGCTCACGAGGGCTCGATTTTAACCCAAACACCACGTTTCTCTTATCAGGATTTTACTTTAGTTTCCCACGAAATTACTTTAGATAAAAGAGAAGAGAGAGGAGATGATGTAGTGGCTTTTGAAATGAACATTCCGGAATTGCATTCCGTAAAAACAGCAGCAGTCCCAGCCTGGGAGAATTCAGAAACGAAAAAAGAAGAAGAATTTTCTCGCGCTGTAGCCTTAGCTTTATTTGATTATTTGCGCAAATCCCGATCGCAGGGATGGGTTTTGTCCCTTTCTGGTGGCGCAGATTCATCAGCTATCGCCTCCTTGTGCGCCTTAAGTATTCAATATGCAAGAGAGGAACTAGGCTGGGAGGGTTTGAAGAAAAAGCTAGCCTTTATTCCTTTGACCTCGCCCGATAAAGCGATGTCAGATCTATTGACGACTATTTACCAGGGGACGGTTAATTCCTCCCAAAATACGCGTGATTCTGCCCGCGAATT
>CANLVU010000080.1 GCA_947494535.1 Cytophagaceae bacterium | reverse complement strand
GAAGATATAGGTGAAGGTGATCATACCTCCCTTTCCACGGTCCCAGCAGATGCAGTGGGTACTGCGGAATTAAAAGTAAAGGATCGAGGCGTGCTAGCTGGAGTAGAACTGGCTCAGGCTATATTTACAGAAGTAGATGCTTCATTACAAGTTCAAGTTTTTATCACAGATGGAACCTGGATCGAGCCAGGACAAGTGGTTTTAGAGGTAAGCGGATCCTCTCAATCCATTTTAAGAGCTGAGCGTTTGGTCCTGAACTGCATGCAACGCATGTCTGGAATTGCGACCTACACACGTTCTTTGGTTAACATCTTAGAAGGTACCCGAGCCAAATTATTAGATACGAGAAAGACAACACCTAATTTCCGTTTGGCAGAAAAATGGGCCTGCAAAATAGGTGGAGCAGTAAATCACCGCTACGGTTTATTCGACATGATCTTGATCAAAGACAATCACGTGGATTTTGCGGGAGGAATTAAAGCGGCTTTAGACAAAGCGTTCAGCTACAATAAGGCCTTAGCAAAACCGCTCGATGTCATGATCGAAGTGAGAAATGAAACTGAATTAGACGAAGTTCTGGCGATAGGCGGGGTAAAACGCATTATGTTAGATAATTTTTCACCGGATCGCCTTCGCACTGCGATTCGCAAAATTAACGGACGATTCCCTACGGAAGCGTCTGGTGGTATCAATGAAAAAACACTCCGCGCCTATGGCGAAACGGGGGTCGATTATATTTCCGTGGGGGCTTTAACCCACCAGGTAAAGAGTTTAGATTTAAGTCTGAAAGCGAAATGAATTTAACTGAAGAAGCAGCTGCAGTGGGCTATATTGCCCGTTCTACCCCGAAAGGAGTTGAATTAATCACCGAAATCCAACGATTAAAGAAGGAAAAAAATGCGGTGATTTTAGCACACTACTACGTGGATGGCGAAATCCAAGAATTAGCCGATTACGTGGGCGATAGCTTAGGTTTATCCCAAGCAGCGGAAAAAACAGAGGCGGATTTAATCGTATTCTGTGGCGTTCATTTCATGGGTGAAACGGCGAAAATCCTAAACCCATCGAAAAAAGTTGTGGTTCCTGATTTCAATGCAGGTTGTTCATTGGCTGACTCAGTTCCAGTAGCTGAATTTGCGGCTTTGAAAGCGAAGCACCCGAATGCTGTTGTCGTTTCTTATATCAACTGTTCAGCCGATATCAAGGCGATGACGGATATTATTTGTACTTCTTCGAATGCAGTACAAATAGTGGAATCTATTCCGGCAGATCGTGAGATTATCTTTGCACCTGACGCGAACTTAGGTCGCTATGTGGCTCACAAGACTGGACGTGAGTTGATTCTTTGGGAAGGCGCTTGTATGGTGCACATCGATATTTCTTTAGAGAAATTAGCGGTATTAAAGCAAGAATACCCGGAAGCGTTATTGATTGCACACCCCGAATGCAAAGAAGTGATTTTAAAAGAAGCGGATTATGTAGGTTCGACGACGGCCCTATTGAAATTCGTGGAAACGTCTCCTAATTCGACGTTCATTGTTGCGACAGAGGCGGGCATCTTACATAAAATGAAGCAATCGGTGCCGCATAAGCACTTGATTCCGGCACCTGCAAACGAGCAAAACACCTGCGCTTGCAGCGAATGTCCGTATATGAAGATGAATACGTTGGAGAAATTGTATAACGCTTTGTATTACGAATTGCCTGAGATCCATTTAGCCGAAGAAACACGCGTTCCTGCCTATAAGGCCTTGAAAGCGATGTTAACTATTTCAGCTTAGTCGTTTAACTCGAAAACGGCTTCGATTTCTACCGGAATATTATCTGGCAAAGTCCCCATTCCCACCGCAGAACGAACGCCTATGCCATTTTCTTCTCCCCAAACCTGGGCGAATAATTCACTACAACCATTGATGACGTAAGGATGACGCTGAAAATCTTCCGTGGCATTCACCATTCCAAGGACTTTGATGACGCGTTTGATCCGATTCAAGGACCCTAACTGCGCTTTTAAGGTGGCCAAAATCGCTAAACCCACCTGTCGGGCCGCTAATTTCCCCTCCTCGATATCGAGATCCGCACCGATGCGACCAATGATCAAAGAGCCATCTGCCTGTACCGTACCATGTCCTGAAACATAGTAGAAATGATCTACTTGTAAACCCGGTTTGTAAACACCTAAAGGTTTGGGTGCTGGTGGAAGTGTGAGGCCTAAGGCCGCAAAATTTTCTTCTGGACTAGTTTTTGCCATGTAATTGTCTAATTATTTCGGAGATCAAGCCCGTCCAACCGGTTTGGTGGTTCGCGCCTAATCCTTTGCCTGTGTCTCCATCGAAGTATTCGAAGAAGAGGTGTGAGTCTTTAAAATGAGGATCTTGGAATTTCTTGTATTCACCGTACATCGGCGTTTTACCGTCTTTACCAGGAACGAACATAGCAAGTAAACGTTCGGATACCCCGCGTGCGGCATCTTTGATATTCATCATTTCCCCAGAATTTGTGGGGAATTCTACCTCGTAATCCGATCCATAATAGTCGGAGAATTTCGATAAGGAGTCCAAAATCAAGTAGTTCATCGGGAACCAGATCGGTCCACGCCAGTTCGAATTTCCCCCAAACATATCCCCTGTAGATTCTGCTGGTGTATATTCGACCTGCAGCGTTCCCCCCTCATAGGTAAATTGATACGGGTTTTCTTTGTGGTATTTTGATAAGGTTCTAATGCCAAAATCAGACAAGAATTCACTCTCATCAAACATCCGCTTCATTATCATCTTCATCCGGTGACCCCGCAAAATAGAAAGCAATCGACTCTCCCCTTTTCCGGGTTCGTACCAGCGCGAAATCAAATTCGCTAAGTCCGGTCGGTTAGCTAACACCCATTCCACCCGGCGTTTGAAAGCTGGCAATTTCTCTAGCATCTCAGCGGTCAACGTTTCTACGGCAAATAGTGGAATCAATCCTACCATGGAGCGTACCTTCAATAATTCGGCAGACCCGTCTTCCTTATGCAACATGTCATAATAGAATTGGTCGTCTTCATCCCAAAGATTCAAATCGCCACCGATCGATTGCATCGCTCCGGCGATGTGTAGGAAGTGCTCGAAGAATTTCGAGGCCATATCTTGGTAGACTGGATTTTCAATCGCGATTTCACAGGCTATGCGCAGCATATTTAAGCTATACATCGCCATCCAACCCGTTCCATCGGCTTGCTCTAAGTGCCCACCGGTGGGTAATTTAGCGGAACGATCAAACACACCGATGTTATCCATTCCTAAGAATCCGCCCCCAAAAATGTTATTTCCTCCCTCATCTTTCAAGTTCACCCACCAGGTGAAGTTCAATAATAGTTTGTGGAAAATGCGTTCCAGGAAGACTACATCCCCCTTTCCGCCGTTCATTTCTTTGTCGATCTCGTATACTTTCCAAGTTGCCCAGGCATGTACAGGTGGATTGACGTCGGAGAAGGACCATTCGTAGGCTGGGATTTGGCCGTTCGGGTGCATGTAATATTCGCGGAGGATAACGGCTAGCTGTCTTTTGGCAAAATCAGGGTCTAATCTGGCCAAAGGCAAAGTATGGAACGCTAAATCCCACGCCGCAAACCACGGGTACTCCCATTTATCTGGCATCGACAAAATATTCGCCGCAGACATGTGCCTCCAGGTGCTATTTCGTCCATGTTTACGGCTCTCATGCGGCTTAGGCATAGAAGGATCTCCCTTAATCCATTCGAACACATTATAGTAATACCATTGTTTAGTCCATAGCATCCCCGCATACGCCTGACGCTGTATAGTCAATAAATTCTCGTCCTCGATCCCCTTTTGCAACTCGGCATAGAAATCATCCGCATCGATGATTCGATCTTCAAATATTTGGTCAAAATCAGCAAATGGATCCCTTTGCGTCACATTACTCAAACGTAAACGATAGACTTTCTTACCTCCCGCTGGAATTTTATCCGTGAATTTAACGGAAGCTTTTGTCCCAATGTGGTTCGGATTGACTGCGTGTTTATTCTTATTTACTACATATTCATTAATCCCGTCTTTCGTAAAATGGGAATTATTAGCGGAGTTATGTAAGCGCTGAAAATTAGTCTCGTTATCGCAGAAAAGGAATTCATCTGCATCCTCCGCATATAATTTGAATCGACCTACCACCCGGTGATCCACTTCGATGAAAGAATTGCCTACTCCCGTTAAAAGAGGCTTGTAATTGTATTTCTCATAGCCCCAGCACCAGGTATTTCGGTACCAAATCGTGGGCAAAACCGTGATAGGAGCCGCCACTTTGGAGCGATTCTCTACGGTTACTTTGATCAAAATATCTTGCTCGTCTGCCTTCGCGTATTCCATCGAAATATCGAAGTATTCATTATTGTCAAAAATACCCGTATCCAATAATTCGTATTCCGGCTCTTTTCGGTTACGCTTTTGCGATTCGTCGATTAGTTTCTGGTAGGGAAAAGTATGCTGCGGATACTTGTACAGCATTTTTTGATAGGAGTGCGTAGGCGTCGAATCCTGATAAAAGTATAATTCCTTCACGTCTTCCCCGTGATTGGATTCCGCGCCCGTTAGACCAAAAAAACGTTCTTTTAAAATATGATCCCGGTGGTTCCAAAAAGCAAACGCAAAGCAAACGTGTTGTTTATTATCAGAAATACCCCCGATTCCTTCTTCACCCCAGCGATAGGCCTTCGAACGGGCCATATCGTGTGTGATCGTTCCCCAAGCATTTCCATGAGCTGAATAATCCTCTCTCACAGTTCCCCACTGACGTTCCGTCAAATAGGGACCCCATTTTTTCCAACCTTTATTATCGTTTCGTAATTGTAACCGTGCGCGCTCCGCTCCCAATCCTGACATAGTAAATGTTTAATGTATAATTTCTTAACTTAGGTATAAATGCAATGACCAATTTACGTAAATTGCCTCTAAAATCATCAAATTCACTATGAAAAAACTACTCTATTTATGCCTAGTCTTGTCTTTTTTCTCTTGTAAAAAGTCAGACCAACCCTCTTCTGAATTAGCCAAAATCGTAGGTGATTACTACGAAGAGCAATTAAAACTCAATCCTACTGCTGCAACAGCAAACGGAGACAATCGCTACAATGATCAGTTAAACATCGATTTTACGGATAGTCACCGCGCATTAGTTAAATCGCTTTTAGAGAAATACCAAAAATCTTTGGCATCACTTAATCGCGCAGATTTGAATGCAAACGATCAAATCACCTACGATTTATTGACACGCGACATTAAATTAGGTTTAGAAGGCTTGACTTACCCGGATAATTTGATGCCCTTGAATCAATTTTATGGCTTTCATTTGACATTTGCACAATTAGGCTCTGGCCAAGTAATACAGCCTTTTAAGACGGTGAAGGATTATGATAACTGGGGCAAGCGAATGAAAAAAGGCGTGGCTTATTTAGATTCATCCATTGTTTATTTCCGCAGAGGAATGAAGGAAGGTTATGTATTGCCAAAAGCTTTGGTGGTTAAAATGATCCCTCAATTTACATCGTTCGCGGTGAAAGATGTAAAAGAATCCACCTTCTATGGTCCACTAAAGCAATTCCCAGCAGACTTCTCTGATGCGGATAAAAAGCGTATTACCGCGGAATACACGGCAGCAATTGAAAAAGAAGTCATGCCTGTTTATGCTCGTTTAGCCGCTTTTTTACAAGACGAGTATTTGCCTAAAGCCCGCACTAGCACTGGAATTAGTGCAGTGAAAAATGGGGCAGCCTACTATCAGTTTCTCATCCGCGTCTTAACAACAACAGACAAGCCAGCAGACGAAATCTACCAAACAGGTTTAAGCGAAGTAAAGCGCATTAGAACCGAAATGGAGAAAACGAAGAACACTGTAGGTTTCAAAGGAACCTTAGCTGAATTCTTCGATCACATGAAGACGGATCCTAAATTCTATCCTTACAAGACGCCAGCAGAGGTATTAGCCGCTTTCCATGCGATTCACAAGAAGATGGAGCCATCGTTAAAAACGATGTTTGGACGTGTACCTAAAACACCATTTGAAATTCGCCAAACCGAAGCTTTCCGTGCCGCATCTGCTTCAGCGGAATACTTCCAAGGTTCCGAGGATGGAACGCGCCCGGGAATTTTCTATGTGCCTATTTTGGATGCCAAAAAATTCAATTTAACCTCTGGAATGGAAAGTTTATTCTTACATGAAGCCATCCCAGGCCACCACTATCAAATCAGTTTGCAGCAAGAAAACGGCGATTTACCTAAGTTCCGTCGCTTCGGAGGCAACTCTGCTTACGCTGAAGGTTGGGCGCTTTACACCGAAAGTCTAGGAAAAGAATTAGGCCTTTATACCGACCCATACCAATATATGGGTGCGTTAGGCGATGAAATGCACCGGGCTATTCGATTAGTAGTGGATGCTGGAATGCACTCGAAAAACATGACCCGCGAAGAAGCGATCAAGTACATGATGGACAACGAACCATTGAGCGAAGAAGGTACTGTTGCTGAAATCGAACGATATATGGCGATCCCTGCGCAAGCATTAAGCTACAAAATCGGTGCCTTAAAGATTCGTGAGATTCGCGATCGCTTAACGAAAGAAATGGGCCCTAAGTTCAAGTTGTCTGATTTCCATGACGAATTGTTAAAGGATGGAAATATGCCTTTAGACGTTTTGGAAACCAAAATGAATGCTTGGGCGACTTCAGTGAAATAATGAATTTTACGACAACTTTCCCCATACCCCCAGCACCTTCGCTCTTGAATCACAGGAGTAAGGTGCTGAGTATGGGATCTTGTTTTGCAGCCTCTATGGGGGCCCGCTTAAGTAAATTGCCACTAGAGGTGTTGACACAGCCTTTTGGTACCTTATTCCATCCATTTGCCATATCTAGAGCTTTATCAGGGCAGGTTTCCGAGGATTTATATGAATACGACGGGTATTTTTTGCACCCGGATTACCATTCTATATTCACAGACTCTTCCTCGTCAGAGTTGATGACGGACATTCGTTCGGTGGCAACTGAGGTTTCTTCCTTTGTCCGTTCAACAGACTTTTTAATCCTAACCTGGGGTACCTCATTTAGTTATTTCGACAAATATCTAAATAAAACGGTAGCTAACTGCCACAAGATGCCAGCAGAGCGTTTCGAAAAACAATTATCGACCGTGGAGGAGATAGTAGATAATTTCTACTCTCTTATCTCTACTCTCCCATCTACGACGCAAGTGATATTGACCATCTCCCCTGTTCGTCACACAAAAGAGGGTATGCTAGAGAACCAGGTTTCTAAATCGACTCTGCGCGTGGCGGCTGATATGGTTGCTAAACAATTTGAAAACGTTCATTATTTCCCAGCCTATGAGATTATGTTGGATGAATTGCGTGACTATCGCTTTTATGAGGCAGATATGATCCATCCAAATGAACAAGCGCAAGATTATATTTGGGAGCGATTTGTGTCGACCTATTTCGACCCAGAACTACAGATGATTGCGAAGAGATGGGATTCGATCTACCGGACTTTGGGACACAGACCCCATCCCTCTAAATTAATCGATCACCGGCGTGTATTAGAGGTACTATTAGCGGAATTAAATGCCGAAAAATACCAAGAAATTGATACGTGCAAAATCGCCGAATACGTCGCGCATGAAATAAAAAACACCTATATTTGAGGTTTGAAAAGGAAAAG
>CANLVU010000079.1 GCA_947494535.1 Cytophagaceae bacterium | reverse complement strand
GCCTTAGAGAGTGCTTCCAAACGCAAGGGGCTAGACTTTTTAGATCTTTCCTTATTAACCGATGGCCTGATCGCAGAGCGCGAGCAAGGAATCACCATCGACGTGGCGCACATCTATTTCTCTACACCATCCCGCAAATATATCATTGCGGATACCCCGGGACATGTGGAATACACCCGCAATATGGTGACAGGAGCTTCGAACGTGAAAGTTTCTTTGATCTTAGTGGATGCACGCCAAGGCGTAGTGGAACAAACAGCTCGTCACTTATCGATCGCCGCGATGCTACGTATTCCGAAGGTCATTATTTGTGTCAACAAGATGGACTTGGTTCAATACCAGGAGTCCACTTTTAATGAGATCAAAGATAGTTTGGCGGAATTAGTATCACAGACTACTTTCGAAGGACAGGAAATCAGCTTCCTGCCGATCTCCTCTTTATATGGCCAAAACATCACGCAAAAAGCCAGCGAAATGCCTTGGTTTAGCGGAAATACACTCTTAGGCGAATTAGAAGCTTTTGAATATGCCTCTACCCTTGCACACGCACCAGCTCGTTTTCCAGTTCAATTTGTCGTTAGACCGATGACGGAGGCTTACCACGATTACCGTGGTTATGCCGGAAAAATCAGCTCTGGCACTTTTAAAGTGGGCGACAGCATTCGCGTCTTGCCTACGGGTCAAGAGAGTACAATCGCGACCATTGAGAAGTTTGAAAGTAAATTATCGCATGCTATCGCAGGGGATTCCGTGACGATTACGTTGACGACGGATGTGGATATTTCTCGTGGAAACACGCTTGTGTTAGCTTCGGAAGTTCAGCCACCACAGCTAAAAGACTTTTCTGCGCAAGTTTGTTGGTTAGATCATACGGCCTTAAGCCCAGGTAAAACGTATTTATTGCAACACGGAATTCATATCACGAAGGCCAAAATCTCTCAAATAACTGAGCGCCTGGATGTAGCAACACAAAAAGCCACGGAAGGAGTTTCCTCTTTACAATTAAATGAGATAGGAACGATTGCGTTGCGCACGGCACAACCGATCAGCGCAGATCAATATGCAGCCAATCCAGCGAATGGAGCCTTCATCCTGATCGATGAATTCTCGAATTCAACCGTCGGTGTAGGATTCGTAAAATAAAATTTATTGATACTTTTTAGGGGCGTAGAGGAAGCCAAAAGCCTCTGCGCCTTTTTTTGTATGCACTTCATGGTGCACGTAATGCGCCTTCATGATGCGTTTCATGTACGCAGAACCCGCCTTGTACTTGATTTTGATCCGGCGGTGAACGATGATATCGTGGAAGATAAAGTAGAATATACCGTAGGTCGCGATCCCTAAACCGATGTAAAACAAGGGCCAATATTCCGGGATTTCAGCTCCAACAATAATGGTCAACGTGGAGGAAATCCCGAAAACAACCGAAAATAGATCGTTTTTCTCCAATTTATCTTTGTGGTGCACATGGTGCGACTCGTGCCAGTTCCACATAATTCCATGCATTATGTATTTATGCGTGAACCAAGCCACCCCTTCCATTCCCAGAAAAGTCCCTAACCAAAGTATAATTCCCATAGATGCCATTTAAACTTCGAACCAAAATTACGGTGAATTGTTTTAAAATTCCACCCTCACCTTTGGCCTAAATCAATTATCTTTGTAGGCTTAGATTACACATATGATAGATAAGAATTACGCTCCGCAGGAAATTGAACAAAAATGGTATGCCTACTGGTTAGAAAACAAGCTTTTCGCTTCGAAACCTAATCCAGAAAAAGAGGCTTACACCATCGTTATTCCTCCTCCTAACGTCACTGGAGTACTACATATGGGCCATATGCTGAATAATACGATTCAAGATGTCTTGATTCGTAAGGCGCGTATGGAAGGTAAAGAAGCGTGTTGGGTGCCGGGAACTGACCATGCCTCTATTGCGACTGAAGCGAAAGTGGTGGCGATGCTGAAAGAAAAAGGTATCTCTAAAGCCGATATTACTCGCGAGGAATTCCTACAATATGCCTTCGAATGGAAGGACAAATACGGAGGAATTATCCTTGATCAATTGAAAAAAATAGGAGCTTCGTGTGACTGGGATCGTACCCGTTTCACCATGGAACCCTCTTTATACCAGGCGGTTATTGATACCTTTGTTCGTTTATATAACAAAGGGTTGATCTACCGCGGCGTGCGGATGGTGAACTGGGATCCGCAAGGAAAAACAGCGGTATCAGACGAAGAAGTGATTTACAAGGATGTTCAGGCCAAATTACAGTACATAAAATACCACTTAGTAGATGGTCCAGGTTTCATTACGATTGCCACTACACGCCCGGAAACCATCATGGCGGATACGGCCATCTGTGTGAATCCGATGGACGAACGCTATAAGCATTTGCATGGGAAGAAGGTTCGTATTCCATTGATCGACCGTGAAATTCCGATTATTGCGGATGATTATGTCACAGCAGATTTTGGGACTGGTTGCTTAAAAGTGACGCCAGCGCACGCATTAGATGATTATGAGATTGGTTTACGGCATAAATTACCGGTCATTGACACCTTAAATGATGATGGTACCTTGAATGAAAAAGCTATTTTATTCGTGGGTCTGGATCGTTTTGAAGCACGTAAACGCATTGTGAAACAACTAGAGGAGGAAGGATATTTAGAGAAAACAGAGGAATACAAATCGACTGTTGGAACTTCAGAGAGAACGGGCGCGGTGATCGAGCCAAAACTGTCACTGCAGTGGTTTATGAAGATGGAGGAGATGGCGAAACCGGCTTTGGATAACGTCATGAATGACAACATTCAACTACACCCGGCAAAATTCAAAAATACCTACCGTTCTTGGATGGAAAATGTACGCGATTGGTGTATTTCCCGTCAGTTGTGGTGGGGGCAACAAATCCCCGCGTTCTATTTAGAAGACGGCACGTTGATCGTGGCGAAAGATAAAAAAGAGGCCTTGCGCATCGCGCGTGATAAATACCAATTGTATGCCTTAGTAGAAGATGATTTGACGCAGGACCCAGATGTATTGGATACCTGGTTCTCGTCTTGGTTATGGCCCATTTCCGTTTTTGATGGTATCGAAAATCCTGATAATGAGGATATTAAATACTATTATCCGACGAATGACTTAGTCACTGGACCAGATATTTTATTCTTCTGGGTAGCCCGAATGATCATGGCGGGTTACGAGTGGAGAGATGAATTGCCGTTCAAGAATGTCTATTTAACAGGTATTGTGCGCGATAAGCAGGGTCGTAAGATGTCCAAATCGTTAGGCAACTCGCCTGATCCTTTGGAATTAATCGAACGTTTCGGCGCGGATGGCGTACGCTCTGGTTTATTATTCTCCGCTCCGGCTGGGAATGACTTATTGTTTGATGACAAATTGTGTGAGCAAGGACGTAACTTCTCGAACAAGATTTGGAATGCTTTCCGACTTTTACGCGGTTTAGAAGTTGTTCCAGGCTCATCATTACCTGAACACGTATTAGCAACAGCTTGGTTTGAATCGAAATTAAACCAAACCATCATTGACGTTCAAGATCACTTCAGTAAATTCCGAATTTCAGATGCACTATTAAGCATTTATGAGTTGGTTTGGGATGATTTCTGTGGTAAATATTTAGAGATCATTAAGCCGGCTTATCAAAGCCCTATTCATGCTGATACACTCAATGCTGCTCTCGGCTTATTCGACTCATTAATGCGTTTAATGCATCCGTACATGCCTTTTATTACAGAGGAGATTTGGCAGGTGATCGATGAAAGGGCGGCAGGAGAGTCGATCTGCAAAGCTGAATTCCCTAGGGCTGGTGTCGTGAACGCTGCATTAATCGCTCAATTCGATGTCATATTCGAGGTGGTTACGAAAGTACGCGAGATCCGTAATTCGAAGCAGCTCTCTCCTAAGTTAGCGTTAGCCTTACACATTAAAGCTGAAAACAAAGCGGCTTATGCGCCTGTAGAAGCTATCATGATGAAGCTAGCGAATTTAGAATCGATCACCTTTGTAGCGGATGCCGTAGCGGATGCACAAACGTTCGTGGTGAAAGCAGATCAGTTCTTTGTTCCTTTAGCGAACGATGAAGATCCAGCTGTCGTGAAGGCAGAATCGGAGAAGGAATTGGTTTACCTTTTAGGTTTCAAAAAGTCGGTAGAAGCGAAATTAGCCAATGAGAAATTCGTGGCGAATGCGAAAGCGGATTTAGTGGAGCGTGAAAGACAGAAATTAGCGGATACGGAAACGAAGATTCATTCCCTTCAAGAATTGCTAGCTCGTTTAGGATAATGAAATTTCTTTACGCACTTACTTTCAGTTTGCTGGTATGGTCTTGTTCTTCAAAAAAGGAAGTGCAGGCCATTCAGTGGGATTTTCAGCGAGTGGAAAGAGAAATGGCATCCGCAAAATCGGAAGCTGAAATGGGCTCTTTATTGAGTAAGCACCCGGAAATAAGCATCGGTTATTTTAGTGCAAGTCCTGATAAAATGCCCTATTTAGCTCAGGACTTATTTCGGCTGTATGCAAACCCGGCCTTACGTAAGTTCTTTGACCAAAGCCAGGAGGCTGCATTTTTTGGTGGAGATGCGCTAGAAAAAGAATTAAAAGAAGCTTTCACAAAAATTCAAACAGAATTTCCAGGCGTAAAAACTCCTAAAATTAGAACCGTATTCTCTGGATTTGGTGGCGTAGGAGGAGGCGAATTTACGGCTCAAAATTTAGTCGTATCCGACTCCTTAATCATCATTGGCCTCGACTTCTTTATGGGATCCCAGGGTTTATATAAAGCACCTAATGTCTATGAATACCAGATGCGCCGTTTGGAACCCAAAGCTTTGGTCGCCCAAGTCATCCTCCAATATTCTGCCTTTTTGATCAAACAAACAGAGAACGATGCGAGTTTATTAAGCGATATGATTTGGTATGGAAAAGGATACGTTTTCACGAAAACAATATTACCTTCCACACCTGATAGTCTCATTTTTGGTTATACGCAGCAAGAAATTGCGGAGACGAATGCCTTCCAAAAAGAAGTTTGGGAACATTTTATCGACCGTAAATTATTATTCAGTACCGACAAGACGGTAAAGGGAAAATACCTAGATGATCGTCCCAAAACCACCGAAATAGGTCCAGCCTGCCCAGGTGGCATCGGTCGCTGGTTAGGCTGGCGAATTGTAGATTCCTATTGGAAACAAAAGCCCAAAATTAGTTTGGCAAAGATTTTGACCGACCCAGAAGCCAATCGATTATTCCTCGATTCAGGCTACCGCGGCGAAGCAGATAAAAAATAAGATGGCAAAAAAACAACACGGTGATATAGGCGGAGGAGTAGATCCAAAAGATGCCGTTAAAGTCAGTAAACAAGGTCTATCCAAGGCCATCAAGATTTTTCAATTCGTCATTCCCTACAAATGGACCTTCATTGTGGGGATGGCTTTCTTGTTGTTATCTAACCTAACGACCCTCAGTTTCCCCCTTTTAATTGGGGAAATGACCAAAGTAATCGAAGGCAAATCTACCTATAAGATCAACGAAGTAACCCTGTTTTTCTTTGCAGTCTTGATCGTTCAATCCATCCTTTCCTTCTTTCGCATCTATACATTCGCGCAAGTTTCAGAAAAAGCGATGCGCGATGTACGTCAGACATTATATGCTAAAATCATTACCCTTCCCATCTTTCACTTCGAGAAAAGACGCGTAGGTGAATTGATGAGCCGCATTACATCGGATATCACACAATTACAGGATGTTTTATCCATTACCCTAGCTGAATTTTTTCGCCAGGTATTTACCTTAGTGGGGGGTGTTGCATTGATTACCTATATCTCCTGGAAGCTAACCTTATTTATGCTGGCCACCTTCCCGGTACTGGTTATTTCAGCTATCGTTTTCGGTAAATTCATTCGGAAGGTCTCCAAAAAAGCGCAGGACGAACTCGCTAACACGAACATCATCGTAGAAGAAACATTAACGTCAATCCAGGCTGTAAAAGCCTTTACGAATGAAAAATACGAGGTTAATCGTTATACATCGTCTTTAAATAAGGTATTAGGCGAAGCTTTGAAAGCAGCCACCCTACGCGGCGGATTTGTTAGTTTCATCATTTTCGCCTTGTTTGGTGGTATTGTGGGCGTCGTATGGTATGGCGCTTCACTCGTTGCGCAAGGTGATTTAATTTTAGCAGATCTATTGACTTTCATTTTCTATACTGCTTTCATCGGAGGTTCTGTGGGAGGTTTAGGCGATATATATGCTCAATTACAGAAGACCATCGGTGCTTCAGATCGTATTCTAGAAATTTTGGGTGATCCATCGGAGATTGATTTAACACATGATTCTTCCACCTCTACAGTATCATTCGGCCAAATCAAGGTACAAGACCTAGAGTTCTCCTACCCATCACGTCCGTCGGTTCAAATCATAAAAGGCATCAACTTTACCATTGAACCCGGTCAAAAGGTAGCCATCGTAGGCACCTCTGGAACAGGTAAATCAACCTTAGCGCAACTTTTTATGCGTTTCTACGAACCAAACGCAGGTTCGATCTCCTTAGGAGAACGTCCCATCGCAGACATCGACATCACAGAATGGCGTAAAATGGTGGCTCTGGTACCTCAAGAAGTATTACTTTTCGGTGGCACCATTCGCGAGAACATCGCCTATGGAAAACCAGGAGCCACTCAAGAAGAAATTGAATCTGCTGCCGAATTAGCTTACGCCAAAGAATTCGTCGAATCATTCCCTGAGAAATGGGATACCATGGTTGGTGAACGCGGTGTAAAATTATCAGGAGGCCAAAGACAGCGCATCGCCATCGCCCGCGCCATCCTCAAAAACCCCAAATTCTTATTACTCGACGAAGCCACCAGCGCCCTCGATTCAGAATCAGAAAAATGGGTACAATCTGCACTCGAAGAATTAATGAAAAACCGTACGAGTTTGATCATCGCACATCGTTTATCCACTATTCGTTCAGCTGATTTAATCCTCGTGATGGAGGAAGGCAAGATCGTAGAATCTGGTTCCCACGAAGTATTGATGAAAAAGAAATCAGGTATCTACCAAAACATGGTCAAATTACAAACAGAACATTTAGGCTAAATGAGTTCTTCGTATTCACTTTCGGATTTTGACCTTCGATCAACTCCTTGCAGAATTGACGTATTAGCTACCTTTCAAGCGGTAGACTATGCGTTAAGCCAAGGGGACATCGAACAAAAACTAAGCGATCAATACGATCGCGTAACTGTATACCGCACCTTAAAGACCTTTTTAACGCAAGGCTTACTCCACAAAGTTTTAGACGACAATGGCGGCGTAAAATACGCACTATGTAAAGAACTCTGCCACCAAGGAGATCACAATCACCAACATGACCACGTACACTTCAAGTGCAATCAATGTGGCCAAACCACTTGTTTAGAAACAGTTTATATTCCAAGCATTCAATTGCCATCTGGCTTTACGAAGCAAGAGAGCAATTTGTTGATACAGGGGGTGTGCTCGATGTGTAGAGTATAGATGATAGAGTAGAGAGAAGTCACTAGTCAATAGTCGCTAGTCACTAGTCAAAGGGCAAAGTTCAAAGAGCAAAGTGCGCGGGGCGATATTTCAAGAATGAATAAAAAACGAGGCGGCAGCCTCTTTTTTATGCCGTCTCTCTACTCTCTACTCTCTAATCTCTACTCTATTTCCTGTTTACTGACTACTGGCTACTGATTACTGACTACTAGCAACTATTGGGCATAAAAAAGACCCACACTTTAGGTGCAGGTCT
>CANLVU010000078.1 GCA_947494535.1 Cytophagaceae bacterium | reverse complement strand
TATACGATGCGCAATCCACTGTATCACTGGACGCACTTAGAATTACAGCGTTATTTCGGGATTACCGAATTATTGAACGCAGAAAGTGGAAAGCGCATCTACGATCAGTGCAATGCCTTATTGCGTACTCCTGCGTTTTCTGTGCGCAACCTTTTGCTAAAGATGAACGTGAAAGCACTTTGTACGACAGATGATCCGATCGACAATTTGGCATATCATCAACAAATCAAAGCGAGCGGATTTACGATCAAGGTCTTGCCTACTTTCCGTCCCGATAAGGCGATGGGTGTAGATGATGAGATCGTGTTTGTGGAATATGTGAATTCGCTGGCGAAGGCGGCTAACATGGAGATTCACAACGTAGCGGATTATAAAAAGGCGATCGCTTCGAGACACGATTTTTTCCATTCGGTGGGATGCCGTTTAAGTGATCACGGATTAGAACAGATTTACGCGGATGAATATAGTGAGCAAGAAATTGCACATATTTTCGAGCGTTTAATGACGGGAAAAACGATTAATCAGAAGGAGAAAGTACAATTTAAATCAGCGATGCTGGTGTATTTTGCGCATTTAGATCATGCCAAAGGCTGGACACAACAATTCCACCTGGGGGCGATTCGCAATAATAATGATCGACTATTAAGCGCTTTAGGGCCTGATACAGGATTTGATTCGATTGGGGATTTTGAGCAGGCGCGACCTTTGTCGAAATTCTTAAATCATTTAGATTCGACGAATCAATTAGCTAAGACGATATTATATAATTTGAACCCGCGGGATAACGAATTAGTAGCCGCGATGACGGGGAATTTCCAGGATGGGACGATTGTGGGAAAGATGCAATTTGGTTCAGGCTGGTGGTTTTTAGACCAAAAAGATGGGATGGAAAAGCAGATCAACGCCTTATCCAATATGGGGATGTTAAGCCACTTCGTGGGTATGCTGACGGACTCGAGAAGTTTCCTTTCCTTCCCTCGCCATGAGTATTTTAGAAGAATCTTATGTAATTTACTGGGCGCGGATGTGGAAAACGGCGAATTGCCGGCTGATATTGGTTGGTTAGGTAAGCTGGTGGAGGACATTTCTTATACTAACGCGGCAGGATTTTTTAATTTCGAGAATTAATGAAGAAGGTTATCACTTTTGGCGAAATCATGGGCCGTTTAAGCCCTGCGGGCTACGGTCGAATTACCCAAGCTCAATCACTCAACATCACCTACGGTGGTGGCGAGGCCAACGTATCGGGAGGATTAGCCCATATCGGTATTCCGGCGGAACACGTGACTTGTTTTCCTAGCAACGAATTAGGTAAGGCGGCGGCAGGATACTACCGCCAAGTGGGGGTGGATATGTCGCATACCGTTTACAAAGAGGGCAGATTAGGTTTGTATTTTGTGGAGTTTGGGGCTGCGATGCGCCCGAGCAAAGTAACGTATGACCGGGCAGATTCAGCCTTCGCAAATCTTAATCCGGCTGATTTTAACTGGAAAGAAATATTCACAGGTGCGGGTTGGTTCCACTGGACCGGTATTACTCCGGCTATTTCGGAAGCAGCTGCGACTGCCTTAAGAGCAGCTTTGAAAGAAGCAAAAGCACAAGGCTTGACGATTTCGGCGGATGTGAATTACCGAAAAAACCTTTGGCAATATGGCAAATCTGTAAAAGAGGTCATGCCTGATTTAATCGCGCAATGTGATATTATTGTGTGTGGAAAAGGCGATGCAGAAGATATATTAGACATCGTTCCAAACGGTTCTCAGAAAAGCGGGTGGCACGATATCTGCATCCAGATTAAGGAGCGTTTTCCGAACATCAAGAAGATTATTAATACGAAAAGAGGTCAGATTTCTGCCTCCCAAAATAACTTGTCAGCGACCTCTTTCGATGGTAAAAAAGTACTCAAATCCGAAACGGTAGAAATCTCCCAAATCGTTGATCGCATCGGCGGTGGAGATGCATTTATGGCCGGATATATTTACGGAAACTTGGTTTACGGCGATGAAGCGAAGTCTTTAGCTTTTGGAGTAGCGGCTTCCGCCTTAAAACATACGATCGAAGGGGACATTAATTTGTCTAACTTAGACGAGATTGAAACCGTAATGAGCGGTGATATTACAGGACGATTAAAACGATAAAAATGGCTAGAAATTCAGCAGATGTAGTATACTCCCGATTAGCGGAAACGCCTATCGTTCCTTTATTTTTCAATGCCGATCAAACAATCGCTCAAAACGTTCTGAAGGCCTGCTACGATGGTGGAATTCGTGTTTTTGAATTCACGAATCGGGGAGAAGCGGCTCCGGCTATTTTTGCTAAACTAATCGACTTCTGCGAGAAAGAATGCCCAGATTTAGTACTTGGAATCGGTACTATTTACGATGCCAAGCAAGCGAGCGAATTTATTGAAATGGGAGCTGATTTTATGTTACAGCCCTTCACTACCCCCGAGGTAGGCGAAGTGTGCGCGAAACACAACATCCCTTGGATGCCTGGCACGATGACCTTGACGGAGATTCGTAATGCAGAAATATTAGGGGCAAAATACGTAAAGATTTTCCCTGGAAACGTGGTTGGGCCAGCCTTCGTGAAAGCACTTAAAGGACCGATGCCGAAGACCAAAATTATGGTAACGGGCGGGGTAGAACCTAACCGTGAAAGCTTACAAACTTGGTTTGGCGCAGGTGCTGCGGCCGTAGGGATGGGCTCTCAATTATTCCCGGCTGATTTAATTCAAAAACAAGACTATGCCTCTATATCAAACACGATCGCTAACTTGATCAAAACCTATCACGAACTATAATATGGAAACAATTGGAAAGTACCGCTGGAAAATATGCGCCTTGCTCTTTTTCGCGACGACGATTAACTACTTAGACCGCCAAGTGATTGGATTACTGAAACCGGTCTTAGAAAAAGAGTTTGACTGGTCTGAGACAGATTATTCCAATATTGTGATTGCTTTCCAAGCGGCTTATGCGATTAGTTTATTGGGGTTTGGTGGCATTATTGACCGTATTGGAACGAAATTAGGTTACTCCATTTCGATTGTGGTTTGGAGTATCGCAGCGATGATGCACGCTTTAGCTACAGGTACGATGAGCTTCGCATTTATGCGCGGTTTATTAGGTCTGGGCGAGGCAGGAAACTTTCCGGCAGCGATTAAGACGGTAGCCGAATGGTTCCCTAAGAACGAGCGTGCACTGGCGACGGGTATCTTTAATTCGGGAGCAAACATAGGCGCGGTAGCAGCACCGATTTTAGTGCCTTGGATTTTAGGCGCCTATGGCTGGGAAATGGCCTTTATTGCGACCGGTGCGATCGGATTTATCTGGTTGATCTTCTGGTGGCTCTACTATGAAGTGCCATCTAAGCACCAGTCCTTATCGAAAGCAGAATTTGACTATATCCACGCGGATATGGAAGCAAAAGATGACAATGTGACGCCGGTACGTTGGGCTAAATTATTTGGATTTAAGCAAACTTGGGCCTTCTTTTTTGGCAAAATGTTTACAGATCCTATCTGGTGGTTCTTCCTTTTCTGGTTACCCTCGTACTTCTCTGAGCGCTTCCAATTAGACTTAAAGAAGCCTAGTTTAGAATTAATTATCGTCTACACGGCGACGACAATCGGTAGTATTGGCGGGGGTTGGTTGTCTGGTTATTTAATCAACAAAGGCTGGCCATCTTTCAAAGCACGTAAGTGGTCCATGTTCAGTTTCGCCATCGCGGTGGTGCCTATCATGTTAGCGCGTTATTGCGATAATATCTGGCAGGCGGTGGGATTAATTTCCCTAGCAGCTGCGGCTCACCAGGCGTGGAGCGCGAATATTTACTCGATTGCGACGGACATGTTCCCTAAGAAAGCGGTGAGTTCGGTGATCGGAATCGGTGGAATGGCCGGCTCTGTGGGCGGTATTTTCTTCCCTATGATTGTGGGTTCCCTGCTAGATAAATATAAATTACTAGGTAATATCAACGACGGTTATAACATCATCTTCTTGCTTTGTGGAAGTGCCTACATGTTAGCTTGGTTGATTATTTACACCTTGGTACCTACGCTAGAGACAGCGAAGATCGACGACTAGTCCTTCTTTTTAAAGACTAGATTCTTAGTTAGTTCATTTAATTGGGTGATTTTCTCTTGAAAGTCACCCTTTAAATTTTTACGGGCAGCCTCTAATTGATCGAGGGAGGTTTGGATATCTTCAGGTATAACGTCTTCGAGGAAGGTTCTGATTCTTTTTGCCAAAGTAGGCGATTTCCCATTCGTGGAAATCGCAATCTTCAAATCTCCTTTTTGAACAATAGACCCTAAATAAAAATCACATAAAGGAGGTGTATCCGCTACGTTGCACAATAAATGCTGCGCAGCAGCTAAGGCCTTGATTTCTGCGTGCAAAGAGGGTGAATCGGTCGCGCAGATAATGAGGTCCAGGCCTTGTAAATCAGACGGCTGAAAGCTGCGCGTTAAAATGCGCACGTGGGGGAAATCGTGTAAATATTCTAGCGTTTCCGAACGAAAAAAAGGAGCCACTAAGGTCAATTTCGCCTCCGGCGAATTGCGTAAAATGGCGGATGCTTTTTCCAAAGCCACATTCCCGCCGCCCACGACCAAAGTCTGGATTTGATCCATTTTCAAAAAGATGGGGAACATCGTGTTAGGCATCTACTGGAGCTTTTTTGCCGGCAAGTTGGCCACAAGCAGCGTCAATATCGCGTCCACGAGAACGGCGAATATTTACAATCATTCGTTTGCTTTCGAGGAAGGCTGAGAACTTCGCGATCGCATCTGCCTCCGCGTTCACGAAAGAAGATTGAGCAATCGGGTTGTATTCGATGAGGTTGATTTTGCAAGGGATGCCTTTGGCAAACTCATACAATTCCCTTGCGTCCTCAATCGTATCATTAAACTTATTAAACACGATGTATTCGAGCGTAATGTCATTCCCGGTCTTGTCAAAGAAATACAAAAGTGCCGTTTTCAAGACATCAAGCGTATTGCTTTCGTTGATAGGCATAATCTGGTTCCGCTTCGTATCGTTCGCGGCGTGCAGGGAAAGTGCTAGATTGAACTTCACCTGATCGTCGCCTAATTTCTGAATCATCTTCGCGATACCCGCCGTAGACACCGTAATGCGGCGCGGCGACATCCCCAAACCATCCGGGGACGTAATCTGTTCGACGGATTTCAACACATTCGCATAGTTCAAAAGCGGTTCGCCCATTCCCATGTAAACAATATTCGTCAGCGCCTGACCGTATTTTTCCTGTGCTTGATCGCGGATTAAAACGACCTGATCATAGATCTCAAATGACTCTAGATTTCGTTTGCGATCCATATAACCTGTCGCACAAAAACTGCAAGTTAAGGAGCAACCGACTTGAGAAGACACGCAAGCCGTCATGCGTTCGCGAGTAGGAATTAATACCCCCTCGATGAGGTTTTTATCGAATAATTCGAAGCTGGATTTGATCGTGCGGTCGGAGCTGATCTGCGCCTCCGCGGTGGTCACAATTTGCAAAGAGAATTTCTCCGAAAGCCACTCACGTGTCGTCTTCGGGATATTTCCCATCGCGTCGAAACTACGCGCTGATTTCTTCCAAATCCATTCGTATACTTGCTTTGCTCGGAACGCAGGTTCTCCTGCTGCGAGCATTTCTGCCTTCAGCTGATCAAAACTTAGATTCCGTATGGCAACTTTCTTTTCCAATCTTATTTCTTTAATAGCTCACTTACTTTCACAGAAATGGCCTTGCCATCTGCTAAACCCGCTAATTGCTTCGAAGCTGCGCCCATCACTTTTCCCATATCAGCTGGACTTGTCGCACCTACAGAGGCAATGATTTCGGTGATTTTTACGGTTAATTCTGCATCAGACAATTGCTTAGGCAAGAATTCTTCGATGATTGCTAATTCAACTTGCTCTTTTTCAGCTAAGTCGGGACGATTTTGCGCTACATATACTTCTAACGAATCACGGCGTTGTTTCGCTGCCTTCATTAATATTTTCATCTCTGCATCAGCGCTTAAACCATCTGCGCTAGAGCCTGAAGTTTCTTCTAAAAGGATCATGGATTTGATCGCACGTAAAGCACGTAAACGGTCTGCGTCTTTCGCACGCATGGCATCTTTGATACCATTTTCGATAGTTAATTTTAACGACATAGCTTGTTTTGATTAAAAATGAGCCTTGACTCCTTCTAAAAATTCCCGGTGGTTACTTAACCTCGGAACTTTATGCTGGCCGCCTAATTTCCCTCGTTCCCGCATCCAGTTGTGGAAAGTTCCGGCTGGAGCGATATGGACCAAAGGTGGGCCAAGCACTAAATCATAAGACCTTTTCGCATCGTAATCCGAGTTTTGCTCGCGAAGCGTTTGGTCTAAAATCTGTGCAAAGGTACGAAAATCTTTTGGGGCTTTTGAAAATTCGATCACCCATTCGTGGTGCCCATTTTTGCCCTCGTTCATGAAGGCCGGAGCCGCCGTATAATCTTTGATCTCTGCCTGGGTCGCGGCGCAAGCGCGCGCGACGGCTGTCTCCGCATTCTCGATAATCAACTCTTCTCCAAAGGCATTAATGAAATGCTTTGTCCTTCCCGAAATCTTGATACGATAAGGACTCAGGGAGGTGAACTTCACGGTATCTCCGATCTTGTAGCGCCACAAACCCGCATTCGTCGAAATAACCATCGCATAGTTCACGCCTATTTCAACTTGGCTTAAAGAAACGATGGTGTTCGCCTCTTCCCCCTCATCGCTCATGGGAATGAACTCATAGAAAATGCCGTAATCGAGCATCAGGAGCATCTCATCCGGTTTGGAAAGATCATCCTGAATCCCAAAAAAACCTTCCGACGCATTGTAAATCTCTAAAAATCCGACCTGCGAAGACGGAAAAATTTGGTTCTTAAACAACTCGCGGTAGGGCCCAAAAGCCACCGCCCCGTGAATCATAAACTCAAAATTCTCCCACACCTCCAGAATCGACTTCTTCCCCGTAATCTCCAAAATCTTCTCGATCAACACGAGCGTCCACGTAGGCACGCCCAATATACTCGTCACATTCTCCTTCGAGGTCTCGATCGCCATCTTCTCAATCTTCTGATCCCAGTCCCCCATCAGCGCGACATCGAGTGAAGGCGTTCGGATCATTTGTGCCCAAATAGGCAGATTCTTCATCACCACCGCCGACACATCGCCCATCAGCATACTCGAATTCACCGGATTTTCGGTTAAACTCCCCCCGATGGACAGGCCTTTACCCTCGAACACTTTGGTATCCGGTTTATTCGCCGCAAGCAGCGTAATCATATCTTTCCCCCCCATCATGTGGCATTCCTCCAGCGACTCCTTAGAGACCGGAATGAATTTACTCCGGGCATTCGTGGTACCTGAAGACTTCGAATACCAGCTAATAGGTGTATCCCATAAAATATTTTGCTCCCCTTGCATCATGCGATCGATGTAGGGGAAAATCTCCTCGTAGGTGGAAATGGGAACTTGCTGCTTGAATTTTTCGTAGGTACCAATGTCCTGATAACCGTGTTTGGTACCCCATTCCGTGAATCGGCCATGGGATAAAAGACCTTGCAGCATCTGGTCTTGTAGTTCCAAAGGCCGCTCATACATCGCCTCGATCCGCGGCATCCGCCGCTTCATAAACCACAACAAAGTCTCATTAAACAGCGACATGTTTAGGGTTTAAGGAATTGAGGTGCTCGATTAGGGTAATCGGTAATGATTCCATCTACCTGCCAATCGCTAAATTTCTGCATCTCCGCTGTCGTATTAATGGTCCAAGGTATAACTTGTATGTGACGAGCATGACAAAAATCAATCTGCTCTTTTGTTAAATACCGATAGGATGAACTAAAAATCTCCGGCACAAATCCCAGGTCTGAAAGCATCTGTTCTGGAGTCTCTTTCTCCACTAAAGCGGAAATGCGCCCCTTATTGATGGCCGTTTTCCAATATTTCAAGACCGCGAAATCGAAACTCTGCAAGGTTAAAACGGAAGGCGAAATATGGGTTGAAATCACCGTCCAAACGCGATCAGCAAATTCCTTCACGGTCGCAGGTTGTGATTTTCCGTATTCAGATGGCTCTGATTTGATCTCGATGTTGTAATAGATCTTACGACCTGTTTTGCTAGCAAAAGCTTCGCCCAAGGCTAACACTT
>CANLVU010000077.1 GCA_947494535.1 Cytophagaceae bacterium | reverse complement strand
CATATCAAAAAAATGGGGCGACTTTTAGGCGCCCCAATTAATTAACTATCAGTACCTGTTGATTTAGGCTTTCTTGCCCTTGGCTTAGCTGCCACCTCTTTCGAAGCTGAAGGCTTTTTAGCTGGCGCCTTTTTTGCTGGCGTCTTTTTAGCCAACTCAGCCTTTTTAGGTGCATTCTTTTTCTCCTCAGCTAGATCGCGCTCATCTTTAGCATCTTTGCGCTTCTTCTCTGTTTCTCCTTTGATAAACTCTTGGTAGGAGGTTAATTGCTCAAATGGACGTGGGCCTACTAATGCCTCTAAATCACTTTGGAACAACACCTCTTTTTCCAATAATTGCTCTGCTAAAATGGTCAATTTATCTTTCTTGGATTTCAACAATTTCTTCGTACGCTCGTAAGCTTCCTTGATGATTTTTCGAACTTCTTCATCAATTTCACGCGCCGTTGTTTCCGAATAAGGCTTATTAAACTGGTATTCTGAACCTTTCGAATCGTAGTAAGATATATTGCCTAATTTCTCATTCATGCCATAAATGGTCACCATGGAATAGGCTAATTTTGTAATACGTTCCAAATCGTTTTGAGCACCGGTAGAGATCTTACCAAACACGATTTCTTCTGCCGCACGACCACCTAAGGTAACACACATTTCGTCCATTAATTGCTCCGTACGATACAAGAATTGCTCTTTAGGCAAGTATTGCGCATAACCTAAAGCTGCCACTCCACGAGGGACAATCGACACCTTCACTAAAGGATTCGCATGTTCTAGGAACCAGCCTGCAATGGCGTGACCAGCTTCATGGAAGGCTACGATCTTCTTCTCCTCAGGAGAGATTAACTTGTTTTTCTTTTCTAACCCGCCAATTACACGATCCATCGCTTCTTGGAAGTCATCCATGTCCACTGCCGTTTTAGAACGACGTGCTGCGATTAATGCTGCTTCATTACAAACGTTGGCAATCTCTGCACCGGCAAAACCAGGAGTCTGGGCTGCTAATTCTTTCGGGTCTGTGTCTGCCGCTAATTTCAAAGGCTTCAAGTGAACTTTAAAAATAGCCTCCCGACCGATGATATCTGGTTTATCGATAGAAATCTGACGATCAAAACGGCCTGGACGAAGCAAAGCTGGATCCAATACATCTGGACGGTTTGTTGCAGCCATAATGATAATACCAGAATCGGTAGCAAAACCATCCATTTCCACCAATAGGGAATTCAACGTATTTTCACGCTCATCGTTTCCACCTGGCATAGAACCACGACCACGCGAACGACCTACCGCATCAATTTCATCAATAAAGATGATACAAGGCGATTTTTCTTTTGCTTGCTTAAATAAATCACGGACACGAGCCGCTCCAACACCCACAAACATTTCAACGAAGTCCGAACCAGATAACGAGAAAAATGGAACACCCGCTTCTCCGGCAACTGCTTTCGCTAATAACGTTTTACCTGTACCTGGAGCGCCTACTAATAAGGCTCCTTTCGGAATTTTACCACCTAAATCGGTGAATTTTTTAGGGAATTTTAAGAACTCCACAATTTCTTGAATCTCTTCTTTGGCTTCATCTAAACCAGCCACATCATCAAAAGTAATCTTCACTTTCGATTCACCTTCGATTAATGTTGCACGAGAACGTCCAATATTGAATATTTGACCGCCACCGCCAGCTCCACCACCCATGCGGAAAAACAAGAAATAGAAACTTAATCCCATCAAAATAAAGAAACCCCAAGTACCTAACCAATCCAAAGGACCCGTTCTTGTCTCTGGAGAAGCCATAATTTGCTCGTTTCGCGGAAAGTCTTTTTGACGATCTTCTAAAAAACGCTCGAAGCTTTCTTTCGAATTAATCTCAAATTCAAAGTGAGGAACCTGCCCAGTAGGAACAACTTTTTGAGCTGTATTTTTCTTGAAATACTTAGGAATAAAAGCTGGTTTTAGACTAACCTCGACGATTTTATCATTGACTATTAATACCTTTTCTACCTCTTTTTGAATCAACATCGACTCAAATTGCTTGATTGTTATCGGCTGTAAAGTAGTTTCCTTCGAAAAGAAAAACATGCTGATAACTGCGATCACTAGACCTACTACCATCCAACTTTGGAATCCTCCAGCTGGTTTTTTAGGCATTCTTGGTTGCAAGCCAGAGCGCTTCGCATTTTTAAAATTATTCCCTTGTTTGGCCATTTTGAATTTTTATTGTTGGGCATTAAACACCTGAATAGGTGCAAAGGTTCTATAAATCTAAAATAATATTAATCAGGGATCACCGTAAATTTAGCATCACCCCACAACTCTTCTAATTTAAAAAATGCACGTTTATCCTTCAAGAATACGTGAACGATGACATCATAATAATCCATCAAAATCCACTCGCGATTCGCTTTACCCTCTACCGCATGTACGTGTATTTTACCTGATTCCCACACTTCCTTATCCACTGAATCAGCGATTGCATCAATTTGCGTGTCTGATGTACCTGAACAAATCACAAAAAAATCTGTAAAGGCATTATCCACTTTTCGCAAATCCAACACCGTAATTTCTTGTGCTTTTTTATCCTGCATGCCTTTTACCACCCAGCTCACCATTTCCTCAGACGCGTCGACTTGCTTAGCGGCTTTCTTAAGAGTTTTACTCATAAATCTTTTTTCTGTATTAATTTGTACAACAAGAAACCCTTACCGAATAAAAATCTAAATTTGTTCTTGTAACCCTAAAATTACAAATAATAATTGAACAATTACCAAGCCAATACTCGCTTCGTCGGCAAAAAGAGTAAATATCTAGACATTTGCCCATCAACTAATTCTTTGGCTTTCTCTGAGGCTTTAAACAAAGATTTAGAAGAAGGATTTGCTTGGATCGCTGGGCATCAAACCGCAGGAAGAGGTCAGAGGGGAAATACCTGGAATACGGAACCTAATCAAAATCTTACACTCTCCTATTTGTTACGTCCGCCACATCATTTACTAGAGAAGCAATTCTTTCTAAGCAAAGCCATTGCAAATGGAATTTTATCTGGCTTGGAAGCATGGTCTCGCACTACCCAAGGGGAAAATTTCAATTTTGAGATCAAATGGCCAAATGATATCTACCTAGATGGTGTTAAAATGGGTGGAATTCTGATTGAAAATAATATTCAAGCTGGAAAATGGAGTTTCTCCATCATCGGAATTGGACTGAATATCAATCAAACCACTTTTGAAAATATCAGAGGCACGTCACTCCGCTCTTATTTAAATTTACCACAACCTATTCCACTAACTGAAATCTACCATTACCTATCTCAAGGCATCGAAGAGGCTTATGTTCAATTCTCAAGTGAAGCATTCAACACAATAGACGAAATTTACCACGAAAAACTATTTAGACGTTCGCAATGGGCATTTTATGAGGCTGCAAATGAGAAATTCGAAGGTAAAATTATAGGAGTAAACGAAAAAGGATTATTAGAAATTGAAAAAGAATTCACGGTAGAATCCTATGATTTAAAGGAAATAAGTTTTATTTTTCCTTCCTAATAAACCTCTAGATACTCTACATGATTTCGCATTACCAAGGCAATTTGGAGAATTTTCTTCATTGGGCTAAGCACACTCCTCATAGTCTTTATTTAAGACAACCCATTGGAGATCAATACATTGATTACTCCTATTCTGCGGCTTCAGTAGAAGTTAAAAAAATAGCCCAATTCATTCAGGATAAACTTAAAAAAGGCTCGAAAAATGTAGGTATCCTTTCTAAGAACTCTGCCCATTGGATGATGGCAGATTTAGCTATTGCTGCGGCAGGAGGTATATCAGTACCCTTTTATGCCACATTAACTAAAGATCAATTACATCAGGTTTTGGTACATTCTGAATGCCAAATCCTGATCGTAGGAAAACTGGATCATTGGGACAAAATAAAGGAGGGGATTCCAGAGCACATATTGCTGATTCATACTCCAGAAAGTTCTGAAAAAACAGGGATACAATGGACTGATATTTTGGAAAACACTGCAGAAATCTCAAAGCTTCCTACACCAAAACCCACGGATATTGCAACGATAGTGTATACCTCTGGCACCACTGGGATGCCTAAAGGGGTCATGATTACCTATGGTGGCATTGAAGCAGGGATTAATATGGCGCGCGAAATCGCTTTATTAGACCAACCCAACACCCGTTTCATTTCGTACTTGCCGCTCTGCCATATAGCTGAACGAAATTTTGTAGAATTTGCAGCAACAGCAGCTGGAGGAACCATTCATTTCGTCGAAAACCTGGACACCTTCTCTAAGAATCTTGCCAGTGCTAGACCGACCCATTTCTTGGCGGTACCTCGTATTTGGGCTAAATTTCAAGAAGGGATTTTACAAAAAATTGGAGGCCAAAAGAAATTAAACATACTACTTAGCATCCCGATAGTCAAAACGCTTATCCAGAAAAAGATTCAAAAAGGACTCGGATTAGACCAAACTACCTTAGCTGTTACCGGCGCAGCACCCATTACAGAGGAGCTTCTACTATGGTTTCAAAGACTGGGCATCTTTATACAAGAAGCTTACGGGATGACCGAAAATATGGGCTTAACTACACTAATGCCACGCAAGCAAATCAAACTAAGTACGGTAGGCAGAATTCATCCTGACTGCGAAACTCGCATCGACCCCGATTCAAATGAAATCCAAATGCGAGCGCCTTATAATTCCACCGGATACTTCAAAGAGCCAAAACTAACCCAGGAATTATTTACCGAGGATGGCTGGTTAAAAACGGGCGATCAAGGCAAACTGGATCAAGAAGGATTTATCTCGATAATCGGTCGCGTTAAAGATAACTTCAAAACTGCCAAAGGACATTACGTGGCCCCTGCGCCCATTGAAAATAAACTAAACACGCACGAATTTATTGAACAGGTTTGTGTGGTGGGAGTCAATTTGCCACAACCGATCGTTTTAGTTGTATTGAGTGCACTGGGTAAGTCAAAAGAGAGCGCTGAAATTCAGGAGGCTTTTGAAGCACTTCGCAATGAAGTAAACCCCGCATTAAAAAATTATGAACATTTACGTAAAATGGTCATCGTTAAAGAAGATTGGACTATCGAAAATGAGTGTTTAACACCCACAATGAAGATAAAAAGACCATCTATTGAGCAAAAGTACCAAGCAAACTTTGAGAATTGGAATGCGCACCAGGAGTCAATTGTTTATGAACTAATGGATTAAAATTTTTACCTTGCAAGGTGAAATATCTCCGCCTTTCTTTACTAATTACCTGCTACTTTTTTCTTCAACAAAAGGCTGAGGCTCAGTACATCATTATTGATAGTGTCATTTTTAAAGGCAACGATAAAACCCGAGATAACATACTTAGAAGGGAATTAGATATTTTCCCTGGAGATACGTTACAAGTTTCAGAAGTAGATTCACGTGTAGAATTCAACAGACGGAAATTAATAAACACCAATTTGTTTATTTGGATAAAGAGCAATTCTCATCCGAATAGCTCAGATCACATCACGGTCACCTATGAGTTTTTAGAGCAATGGTACCTCTTAGCATACCCCATTTTTCAATTAGCTGATAGAAATTTAAATGATTGGTGGGAAAGAGGGCATTCTTTTGAAAGAACCATTTATGGTGCCCATTTTATCCACAACAACTTCAGGGGCAGGAATGAAAAACTTAGCTTCAAAGCCGAGACCGGATTTACCCAACGCTTAGAACTAGGATACTCAAATCCCTACCTGGACCGCAAAAAAACACTTGGATTAGGTGCCTCATTAACCTATATCACTAATAAAAATCTAGCCTTCAGGACCATTAGTGACACCTTAAATACACTTAGCAGCGATAAAATACTTAGGGAAAGATGGAGCGGAGCTCTTAGTTTTAGAAAGCGGCTTCGCTTTTATGATTTTCATTTCGCTGAAATTAGATATAGCCATACCGTCATAGCTGATACCATTAGACAATTAAATCCTAACTATTACTTCAAAGGATCAAACGAGCAAAACTTCCTTCAATTAACGTATGCATTCTCCTATGATTTTAGAGATTTTGCACCCTATCCACTTAGAGGAAGAAAAATTGATCTTGCGTATAATTATTACGGCATTCTTGCTCAAGACGCCTTAAATTACTGGGATATAAAAGCTTCTGTTGCCTATTACTTTGATATGGGATCAAATTTCTTCATCAGTTCCCAATGGAAGGCAAAAGTCACTCAAGAGAACAAGAATATTCCCTATGCGAACATTCAGGGCCTTGGTTATGGAGGCGATAATGTACGTGGTTATGAATTGAATGTGATAGACGGCACTAATTTTCTGCTTTCAAAAAACACATTTAAATACCAGCTATTTAATAAAATCATTCCAATAAGATTTATACCCTACAAGCAATTCAACCAAATGCCTGTTTCGCTATATCCTACCCTATTCTTTGACTTTGCCTACGTATACCAAGCACAACCAGAATTGACCTCCAGCCGGTTTTCGAATCGTTGGATCTATGGAATGGGAGTTGGTTTTGACATTGTCACCTATTATAATTTCGTCTGTAAATTAGGAGTACCTTTAATAAATAGCGGTAAATCTGGACTTTTGGTTAGTGTTGGCAGAGAGTTTTAGCCAAAAAAAAGCCGATCAAAGACCGGCTCATTTTAAAAATACCTAACCACTAATAATCTTACATATCTTTGAGGGCAAAGCCCATTACAAGCATAATTTTTCCAAAAATAACATTTTTTATTATCAATGACGAAATTCATTTATTTTTGACAAATAAAATCAATCGACTTAACTACAATTGTATGAAAAACCCGTTAAATAAACTAATTGTTCCATTTTTGGGCATTTTTATTTTTCTTAACTCCTGCAATCAAGATAAGCAAAGTGAAAATAAAGAAATAGCTAAGAATGAAGCAGTGGTATCAGCCTGGGAGGATAGTGGCGATTGGGTACAAAAATTAAGCTTAAGCCCAGATAAAGTAATTCGAAACGCAACTTGGGGTCAAGATATGACAAGCCTTCAGGATACTTTAGAGTTAGCAGAATCACAACCAGAAAAAGGAAAGTCTTATACCTTGTATTTTGATGATACGGATTTAAACTTCAGCGATATAACCTACGTCCCGAACGATCAGAATAAACTACAAGAAATTGACTTCGACATTTTTGTGGAAGCTGGAGAGGATGTCCCTCCTTTAATCGAGCATTGGAAAAACTATTTGGACGCTAAATTCGGACCATCAGAGTTAAAAGGGAAAAGTATCCTTTGGACTAAAAACAATAATACCAGAATCCTTTTAGAGAATGTAAGTACTCCTAAGGATCCGGGCATTAAAATTAGCTTTAAAGCCGTTAACTAGATTTTAAATATCCAGCCTCGTGTATCAGCAATTTCACCTAGGCGAATTTGACTTATTTCGGTAAATACTTTAGCAGAAAAGTCCCCCTGTTTAGGGGCTGGCAATTCGTAATCAACACCCTCAAAACCAATCGTTTTAATGGGGGCAATTACCGCAGCAGTACCTGCACCGAAAGCCTCAGTTACTGCACCAGAGGTAATTCCTTCGACTAATTCCTTCACTGACAAAAGACGCTCTTGGACTTCTATTCCCCAATCTTTGGCAATCTGAATAACAGACTTACGTGTCACTCCATCCAAGATTGTATCTCCTGTAGGAGCCGTCACAAGCGCACCGTTGATAACAAATAATAAATTCATCGTACCTGCTTCTTCCACATATTGATGTGAAGCTGCATCCGTCCAAATAATTTGATCATATCCCTCTTTCATCGCTTGAACTGTTGGATACAAGGAACCGCCATAATTACCCGCATTTTTGGCAAAACCAACCCCTCCTTTTGCAGCACGAATGAAATTGGTTTCCACTCGAACACGTAAGGGTTTAGTATAATAAGAACCCACAGGGCAATTGAAAATAATAAACTTGTAAGTGGTCGAAGGTGATACCCCCACGTACTCATCTGTGGCAAACATAAAGGGACGGATATACAAAGAGGAACCCTCTTTTTCCGGCACCCAAGCATTATCTAATTCGAGTAATTGCTTTAAACCACCTAAGAAAATCTCTTCAGGTACTTCTGGCATACACATGCGAGCCGCTGATTTGTTAAAGCGCTTCAAGTTTTCCTGAGGACGAAAAACTAAAACCTCTCCTTTCTTCGAGCGATAAGCCTTCATCCCTTCAAAAATAGCTTGCCCATAATGAATGGACATCATCGCT
>CANLVU010000076.1 GCA_947494535.1 Cytophagaceae bacterium | reverse complement strand
TGCATGAGTAAAAAATGTGGCAGTGTAAGTAAGGAAAGAAAAATGAAAATGGGATACACTTGTAAGTTTTTGGCAATTAATTTCATGTAAATTATTCCCATAAAAAGTGCCCCTAATGAAAATGGAATGAGTTTTTTGTATAATTCCCAGGTTTTCATTTTTAAGTGATTTCTCATGCCTTCGAAACTAGTGATGGCATGACAGCAAGAAAAATAGCAGATAAATGCCGGTATAAGCGGCAGAAAAAAACCGAGGGCTACAGCGAAAAAAGTATGCAAAAAAGGATGAAAATGTTTCTTTTGGAACCCAAAAATTAGTAAAAAAAGACTGAGGAGAGGAGAAAAAGTAGGTAGATTCTTAGGCAAATTTACTTGCATCGCGGTAGTAATTTCTGAAACTTCCGACCAATGACTAACGAGTATGAATGATAAAATTCCGGAACCAAGGCAAATCGTTTTGACCAGATTTATCCAGGTATTTGTAGGATCGACCGGATGGATATCTTCCATATCTCCAAAATGGAATACACTTATGCTAATGAAAATGATAAACGAAATCATCGGAGAAAGATACCAAAGTGCCGCATAGGCCAGCATGATACCAAGGTAATAAACGATAAAAGGCTTTAAATGAAAAGTGAGATTTTCTCTGGAAGCTATTTTTTGAGCGATTAAATGGTCGCCTGCCCCGTGTGGGATTCCGATGAGTAAGAGCAATGAGCCGCAAATAGTTAGATCCATAGAGTTTGACCAAGGTCCCAGCAGTAAGTAGGCAGTTAAATAGATAAAGGTGACGAAGGCTCCAATGTAGTTTTTCATCTTAACAGATGTTTAATGAAAAGGGGGATGTCTAATCTGGAAAGCAAACCTATATCATTTAGTAGCGAACTTTTATCGTCTAGAAAACGAAGAATCTTGGGAGTTTGTACTCTTGTAAACAGCCTATCCATCACTTCAGGAATCTTATTCATTTCGTTTTGCATGATTTTCAAGAGCATTTTATCATAAAAACGAAATCTGCTTGGCAATTTTATGTATCGATTTTGGGCTCGATTTATAGCATCTTGGTGCATCCGTGTGAAGGCATATCCAGTAGAAGCCTTCATGTTTCCTCCGGCCGCACCTATTGTGAAAACACGTCCATTTTTTATTAGTGTTTTTCCACCCATCGGAATAGTTCCAGCCTCAATGGATAGAATTTTATATTTCTGAGATCCATAGTGTGTAGTTACATAGTTTTGCCAAATACGTTCATAGGCCTCTTTATCATAAGCTAATTGTGTAAATACCGTTGTTTCAATTAAAGCTTTAGTTGGACTAAACGGTAGAATATAGTGGAATACAGCCATTTCTGGAGTAGAAACGGGTAGGCTGAAATCCATTAAGGTCATTGAAGATTCGTCTAAAATCGGCTCTTCAAACTCAATGAATTTTCCACTAAAATGTTGGAAGATCAGCGATGGATCTTCCGTTTTCTGAGGTCTAGAATCGGCCACTCGTTTAGCGTAATAAGCCGAATCATCTTCACAAACAACGGAATGTAGCTCACTTCCTTCTTGTATTTCTCGTACCCAGCTTTTAACTAAAGTAATGTTCGGAT
This sequence comes from Cytophagaceae bacterium, assembly GCA_947494535.1. Classification (GTDB taxonomy): domain Bacteria; phylum Bacteroidota; class Bacteroidia; order Cytophagales; family Spirosomataceae; genus Aquirufa. Next base: position 6,713 of record CANLVU010000076.1, on the reverse strand, counting down.
TGGCCGGAATAAATTCTTCAAAAAAATAAGCAAAAAACCGATCAGAGGAGATGTAATGATATTGAAGAGGATTGATTTTCGAATGTAAGGTTTTCCCTGAACTTGTTCTGTAGGTCATGGAATGCCATGATTTTTCGACTAAAAAGGGGAAGCAACTCGAGGATTTATCCTCCCAAAAACACCAGCTTTTCGTGGAACGATCCCCAGAATCCAGCAATAATACTTTTTGTTCAGGATCTACTTGTGTCAGCTCATACAAAAGCTGTAATCCGGATGCCCCTGCACCTATAATCGCAATATCGTATATGTGTGTAGGCATTTATATGATTATCGAAATAAAAAATTGTGCTAATTAAGCTAGAAATTTTGAATTTTGTTTCACTTACCTATATTTAGCTGCGTCGATGACTAGACAAAGACCCGCTTGGAAAATGAGTAGGGCTCCAGTTCCGTAATAGAACCAGTCACCCCCTTGAAATTTTGTGATACCTGCGTCGATGGCCATGGAAAGTCCACTTCCTGTTAGAATCAGGCCGAAGGATGCCTGAAGGATCCATTTTGATTTATTTTTCATTTTGGTAAATGTATTTAATCCGATGTATTTTACTAGATTTAGCGCTATAAACCTATCTAAATTATGAAAAAATGTAGTTTACTGTTCTTTCTGCTGCTTTCGCAGGTCACTTTTGGGCAACAACGATTTAGCAAAGCATTGAATGATATGCCAGGCGTCGTCTCATTTACGTTTAGAAATGATTTTAGCAAGGATGTCCCAGGGACCTTGGATTATATCAAGCAGATGGGCATTCGTAATATCGAGTTTTCGAATTTGTTCGGTAAAACAGCGACTGAAATGAGGGCTTTGTTAGATGCGAGAGGGATGGTTTGTACGAGCTATGGTGTTTATTATGATGCTTTGACGAATAAAACAGATGCCGTTATTCGAGATGCTAAGACGCTAGGTGCTGAGTTTGTGCGGGTGGGAATGATTCCGCACAAAGGTGAATTTACTGTTCAGCAGGCAGAAGCAGCCGTGAAAGATTTTAATCGAGTAGGTCAAAAACTAAAGGAGAATGGCATTGAATTCAGTTACCACAACCATGGCTACGATTTTACACCCTACGAGAAGGGTACCTTGTATGACTATTTGATTCAAAACACGAACCCTGATTACGTTTCCTTCGAATTAGATATTCTTTGGGTGCATCAATTTGGTCAAGATCCAGTGGCTTATCTAAAGAAATATCCGAATCGATTTAGGATGATGCACGTGAAGGATTTGAAAAAGGGATTACCGGTGGGATTGGATGTGAAGACTTCACCTGAAAACGACGTTCCTTTAGGTTCGGGCCAAATCGATATTAAAAAAATCTTGAAGCAGGCTAAAAAGAGTTCCGTAAAGTATTATTATCTGGAAGATGAAAATTCAAATGCTCGAGCACAGGTTCCACTTAGTTTAGCTTATTTAAAGACTTTATAAGTTCGGTATAGGCTGGTTTTTTGGCATAATTCTCATCAAACAAAAGAGGGTATTCTTTCGGTCTCTTGAAATAACCGCGTAACCAGGAATCTTTATCGGAAATGTTCCAAAACGTGATGCCATATTGTTGCTTGGCCGGAATGGATTGGTAGGTTTTGAAAAGTAATTTGAATAGTTCCATTTGAGCGGCTGAGGCTTTCTCATCATACACGAATTCAGGATTATTTTTTGGATTAACCGCAACGTCTAACTCTGAAAAATGAACGGCTAATCCTGTTTGTGCGGATTTAGTAATTACTTCCTCGATTTCTGTGCGCTTCGAATCTACATTAATGTGCATTTGCAATCCGATTCCGTGAATGGGAATTTGACGACTTTTTAGATCCGCCACAAGGTTAAGAATGGCCTGCATCTTTTTAGGATGGCCATCCTGGCCGTAATCATTGTAAAACAGCGTGGCATTGGGGTCGGCCTCGTTAGCCCATTGGAAGCTTTTGGCAATATAATCGGGAATGTGATCTGCCCAAAGAGAGGGCCGCAAACTGCCATCGTCTAGGAACGATTCGTTTACGACATCCCATCCGGAAACCTTGCCTTTGTAATGGGAAACGACCGTTTGAATGTGATTCTTTAGTAGATCCTCCCAGGCTTTTTGATCGCCCTGGAAATCCTTCATCCACTGAGGGACCTGATTATGCCAAACCAAGGTGTGCCCATGGATACGCTTGCCAGTCGCTGAAGCAAATGCCACAATTTCATCCCCTTTCGAGAAGTCAAAACGGTCAGCTGCCGGATGGACCAGCATCATTTTCATGTGATTTTCGGCGGTTAAGCTTGTAAATTCATTGCTAGCGATGCCTCTATAGGCTTCATTTTCAGAAAGTAATCGAGGATTCACAGAAGCGCCTAGGCGAAAGTCGATTGCGTCTTTTAATAAGTTTTGTGCGTTTACTAGGGTAGAAAGGCTTAGGAGTAAGACAATTAGTTTCATAGGAAGCAGGTTTATTTCCCATTTACCTTCTTAATGAACGAAATGACGCCGTTCATGTAGATTTTTTGGTCATCCCACATCGCTAAGTGGCTGCCGTTAGGACAATATAAATAGGAACCGTTTTGGACTAATTTGCTTTGTTCTTCCATGGCTTTAGGATCCATGGTATCGTATTTCGCACCGATCATGAGGGTAGGTACGTAGATTTCTTTCAGGCGATTTTTGATATCCCATTTCTCCAAAAGTCCGCTAATTCCAAACTCACTCGGTCCTTGCATTCGAACATAAACAGCACTATTTCCGTGCTTAAAGGTACGATTTAAGGCATCTGGCCACTCTTTTAAACGGCAAATATGTTTTTGGTAGAAATTAGGGATTAATAGTTCCATGTAGCGCGGATTATTGAAATCCTTTTTTGCCTCGATCGCTCTAACCTCTGCTAAAACGGTAGGATCCATTTGCTTTGCTAACACCTCCTCTGCATACTTCCCATATTCAGGTGCACTTGCTACCATATTAGATACCACAAGACCTTTGATATGCTTTTGGTATTTCAGCGCATATTCCATACCTAAAATGCCGCCCCATGAATTTCCTACCACATAGAAATTAGTGGAATCAGCACCAATGGCTTTACGCACCTGTTCCACCTCTTCCACAAAACGCTCCGTTTTCCAAAGTGTCGAATCTGTTGGTTGATCACTGTAATAAGAACCTAGCTGGTCGTATTCGTAGAATTCGAAGCCCTCTCTTTGGAAAAAAGTCTCAAAACATTCCATGTACTCGTGGGTCATCGCTGGGCCACCGTGTAACAACAGGATTTTGATCTTAGGATTATTCCCAAAACGCTTCGTCCACACCTTAAAAGTGCCGACAGACGTTTGAATAGGAATCATTTTCACCCCACCAGCTTCTAAGTTATCAGGATAGGAGAAATAGTTAGACACCGTTTCTCCGCTTTTCGTGCAGGAAGAAAGGGTAAAAATCGATAGGGCAATTAGTAATAGTTTGTTCATCGTTTTTTTTCTTAAACATAGTAATATTTGACTACATTTGCCTCCGTTAAAGCCTATTTTGGTGGAACTTATTAGCAGATCATGCCTAAGAATGTTAAAATATCGGTGTTGATGGCCGTTTATAATACGGATTTTCAATTAACCAAAAGAGCCATTGATTCTGTTTTACAGCAAGATTTTCAGGATTTCGAACTGATCATCATCGACGATGGGAGTAAGGGAAATGACCGCAAAGCCTTGCTAGAATATGTGGAGGCTCACGAAGAAAAAATCATCTACATTCGCCATAGTAACCGTGGCCAGGCTGAATCCATTAATCGGGGGGTATTAATTAGTGTGGGGGAATTTATTACCATTTTAGATAGTGATGATGAATATAAGCCCTACCATTTGAGCACTTGTTTACAGGAGATTGAAAACGTGGATTTGATTTGTTCTACTGCAGAAACGGTGGTGGACACGGTGGAAGATTATTATGTTCCTGATAAAAATGATTTAAGTAAGCCGATTCATTTGGATGATGCGGTGCTTTTTGGGACCTTATTTGGCCATCAAAAAGTATTTAAAAGTATTGACTTTAAAGGAGGTTTTGCAGCCGATTCCGCTTTTTTTGAGCGCGCAGAGATTGAGTTTAAAACCAAGAAAGTTTTCCAAAGATCCTACATTTACTACCGCAATAACCCGAACAGTACCTGTGCCTTATTGAAGCAAGAACTCCAGTTGAACGCTAATTAATCATGCAGCATCTTGTTTTAGCGTGCCACATTACGGGGGTGTATGATGTAAATCGGAATATGACGTTAGCAGATAATTCCTATGAACTCGTAAGGGAATGGGCGGAATCAGTTGCTGCGCTAAAGCTGAAAGGCGTCATTTTTCACAATAGTTTTTCTGATCAGACCTGTGCGCGTCATGAGAATGAGTACATTTCTTTCGAACGCATTCGCTATAATCCAGCTTTTAATCCGAATGTCTACCGCTATTTTGTGTACCGCGATTATTTAGCTAACTACAAAGATCAAATAAAGAGTGTTTTTGTGACGGATGTATCGGATGTGACTTTGGCTCAAAACCCCTTCATTCATCCACTATTTACCGCTAACCCAGACGCACTATTTTGCGGGGACGAACCTACAATTTTAGAGAATGACTGGATGCTTTCGCATGGGGAGCATTTAAGAGCGCAAATTCAAGATTATAGAGCCTATGAGGAACGGTTTGCGTCTGAGACGCTTTTAAATTGCGGTGTCTTTGGTGGATCGTTTCCGCTCTTTTTTGATTTTTTACAGCAATTGTGTGCCTTGCACTCAACCTATAATCACACGAATAAGTCTGCTTACACAGGCGACATGGGTGCCTTTAATTACCTAGCTCGAACGCGCTATAATGACAATTTACACCACGGTTCTCCCGTAAACACCGTTTTCAAATCCTATGAAAACGACCGAACAGATTGCTGGTTTCGGCATAAATAAAATTTAATTCATATTTTTTAAAACTTATTGATTATTAATAAGTTATGTAGAAACACAATCTAAACAATCAGTATATGATGTTCAAAAAATTAGCCTTGTCCCTAGTGGCAGCAATTGCTTTATCCTTTTCTGCTAGCGCTCAGAAGACAATCGTGGATATTGCGGTAGGATCAGCAGATCATACAACTTTAGTAGCAGCAGTAAAAGCGGCAGATTTAGTTACCACGCTTCAAAGTGCTGGTCCTTTCACGGTTTTTGCACCTGTAAACGCAGCGTTCGCAAAATTACCTGCAGGAACAGTTGATTTTTTATTGAAGCCAGAGAATAAGGCAATTCTTGCTAAGGTATTAACCTACCACGTGGTGGCAGGTAAGTTTGTAGCAGCAGATGTTGTGAAAGCAATCAATGACGCTAAAGGAACTTTGTCATTAAAAACGGTAAGTGGCGGAACTTTACAAGCTTCACTTAAAGGCGGTAAAGTAATTTTGAAAGATGAAAAAGGCGGCATATCTACGGTAGTAGTGGCTGATTTAGTAGCTGGCAATGGCGTGATTCACGTGATTGACTCAGTGGTATTGCCTAACTAATTATTTAGGGTGATAATTTTTGAAGGTGGCCAAAAGTATTTTGGCCACTTTTCTTTTATTACTAGCATTCTAATCCTAATTTCTCGAGATTATACGCATTACATTTTAAAAATCAAGAATCATGTTTAAAAATTTTAAAGCATCTGAAATGCTAATTGTTGCGATTGTTATCGTCGTAATTGCTGTGAGTGAATACAATTACCTAGTAGTGGGTGATAAAGAGAAGGCTATATTTATTGGTCTTTGGCCGCCTACCATTCTTGGTTTATTAAACTTCATCAACTCTAAACTAAAAAAATAATGGATTTAGATATTATCCTTTTGAGCAGTATAATAGCCACGCTATTTATTGTTTTTATGATTGCCGTTTACCGAGAGTTCTCTGTTATGGAAGAAGAACCCTATACTTTCCAAAAAGAGTCAGGACCTAGAGCTGGTTTAGTCAACTTTGTTGGAAATTTAGCGGTGAATAAGTCTTTAACCGTTGATGAGAAAAAGGTGATTTACCAAGCAATGCATCGGAATATTGCGGATATGGAATCAGATGGGGTTTACTTTGATGAGTCTTTGAAAGTAATTGTTGCAGAGCAAATGGATGATCTGGGTGTTGAATTAGTAACTAAGCCAGTTAGAAAGAAAAAGTCAGATAATTAGTCATAGTAAAATGGTGAATGATATGCTGCAAAAAGCCAGTTTTTTATTTGATAAACTTGTTAGCCCTGTAAACGTAAGGCGTACAGAGATTCTCATTTTACGCTTTGCCATACTCGCATTCTTTATTCATTTACTCTTTATTTTTTTAGGAAATAACTTTACTTACTTTAAGCATTTTCAACACAGTTATTTAAAGGCTATCTATACGCCTTTCAGTTTTATTTTATTTTATGAGGTTTTACAGTTGGTCATTATTTTGCCAAAATCTACCTCTGAGTTTATTGGCAAACAGTTTGAGGTGATTACGTTGATTACGCTCAGAAGCTTTTTTCATGATATTGCAGATATTGATTTTTTAAAGTCCTTGTCTCTCTCAGATACGCATTTAATCAATTTATTTTATGATCTAATAGCCTCATTAGGTATGTTATTGAGTACCATAGTATATTATAAAATATATTCGAAATCTAAGAGATCTGAAACCATAGAGGATATTGATCGATTTATCTC
>CANLVU010000075.1 GCA_947494535.1 Cytophagaceae bacterium | reverse complement strand
TTACACAAAGAAGTTAAGCACAAGATTGCTTTCTCTGTGGTTTCAGAGTAGTATTTGAAACAAAACGATAAGAAGGAATCGCGCTGAGCAATCGGCGCGATTTTTTTTGCGCCTTCGCCGCGGTGCGGCTGGGTCGTCTCTTCGAGACTTAGTCATCGCTACGCGATTTAGTCACGACTGCGTCGTTTAGTCGTCCTGCGGACTTAGTCACGACTGCGTCGTTTAGTCGCCGCGGTGCGGCTGGGTCGTCTCTTCGAGACTTAGTCATCGCTTTGCGATTTAGTCACGACTGCGTCGTTTAGTCGTCCTGCGGACTTGGTCGAAAATGTCAGCACAAAAAAAATCCGGAAGGGAAAATTCCCCTCCGGACTCTTTGACTAAGTTGCGAAGCAACGACTAAGACGAAGTCGACTAAGTCTCTTAGAGACGACCCTTTGACTAAGACGAAGTCGACTAAGTCTCGAAGAGACGACTCTTTGACTAAGTCACGCAGTGACGACTAGCGTCTGTTTTCGTTTCGCGAAAACTTACGCCAGCGCTGCCTTCAAATTCGTATCTAGCGCCTCTAAGAACTCTTCAGTATATAAGTAGTGCTCTCCGTGAGTAACTTTGTTACCGTGGATACAAACCGCTAAGTCTTTGGTCATCTTACCAGACTCTACTGTCGCAACACATACTTTTTCCAATGTTTGGCAGAAATTAATCAACGCCGCATTGTTATCTAATTTACCACGGAACTCTAAACCACGTGTCCAAGCAAAGATAGATGCGATTGGATTCGTAGAAGTAGGCTTTCCAGCTTGGTGATCGCGGTAGTGACGAGTCACTGTTCCGTGAGCAGCTTCTGCTTCCATTACTTTTCCGTCTGGAGTAATCAATACAGACGTCATTAAACCTAATGAACCGAAACCTTGCGCAACGGTATCAGACTGAACGTCTCCATCGTAGTTTTTACAAGCCCAAACGAAGTTACCATTCCACTTTAACGCAGATGCAACCATGTCATCAATTAAACGGTGCTCATAAACGATGCCTTTAGCGTCGAATTGTGCCTTGTAATCTGCTTGGAAGATCTCTTCGAAGATATCTTTGAAACGACCATCGTATTTCTTCAAGATCGTGTTCTTCGTCGATAAGTATAGAGGCCAGCCTTTACTCAATGCCATGTTAAAGCAAGAGTGCGCGAAACCTTTGATTGATTCGTCTGTGTTGTACATGGTCATGGCAACACCATCGCCTTTGAAGTTGTATACTTCGAAAGTTTGGGCTGCACCCCCATCTTCTGGTTGGAAAGTAACGGTTAATTTACCTTTTCCTTTGGTTACGAAATCAGTTGCTCTGTATTGATCACCAAATGCGTGACGACCGATCATGATCGGTGCTGTCCAGTTAGGAACTAAACGAGGAACGTTTGCACAAACGATTGGCTCACGGAAAACTGTACCATCTAGGATGTTACGGATTGTTCCGTTAGGTGATTTCCACATTTGCTTCAAATCGAATTCTGTTACACGAGCCTCATCTGGAGTGATGGTAGCACATTTGATACCTACTCCGTATTTTTTGATTGCCTCAGCTGCTTCGATCGTTACCTGGTCATTGGTCTCATCGCGGTATTCTACGCCTAAATCATAGTACTTAATGTCTAGATCTAAATAAGGCAAGATTAATTTGTCTTTGATGAATTTCCAGATAATTCGAGTCATTTCGTCGCCGTCTAATTCAACGACTGGGTTGGCAACTTTAATTTTTTCCATTTTTATAATATCAAAATTTTGATAGGTTATGTTAATCCTGCAAAGGTAAAGACTAAATCTTTTTTCCTCCATTATTTTGGGGTATTTTTGTCCAAATGTTGGATATTTTTTTGAGTAAAAGGGGCGAAGAAAGTTCGCCCCGTTTATTTGATTAAAATTTGTCCGAAAAAGCGTAAATTGCAGTCCTTTTTTTAGATACTATGTTTGAGAATTTAAGTTCGAAGTTGACTACTGCTATGCGTACCCTAAAGGGGAACGGCAGAATTACAGATATTAACGTTGCCGCTACGGTGAAGGAAATTCGCCGCGCCTTGATGGATGCGGACGTTAACTATAAGGTGGCGAAAGAAATCACGGATCGTATTAAGGATCAGGCGATGGGCCAAAAAATCCTGATCGCTGTGGAGCCTGGTCAATTACTAACAAAAATTGTTCACGATGAATTAACCCAGTTAATGGGTGGTCAAAAGCAGGACATCAATCTAAAAGGGGAGCCTGCAGTTGTTTTAATTGCTGGTTTACAAGGTTCTGGTAAGACGACTTTCTCGGGTAAATTAGCTCAATACATTAAAAAAGGGGGGCGCAATGTCTTATTAGTTGCCTGCGATATTTACCGCCCTGCGGCGATTGACCAATTGAAAGTATTGGGCGAGCAAGTAGGTGTGGAAGTGTATGCAGAGCCTGAAAATAAGAATGCGGTAAGCATCGCGGAAAATGCGCTATCCTATGCTCGTAAGATGGGCAAGAAAGTGGTTATCATCGATACTGCAGGTCGTTTAGCTGTGGATGAGGTGATGATGAATGAGATTGCAGCCGTGAAGGATGCGATTAAGCCGACTGAGATTTTATTCGTCGTGGATTCGATGACGGGTCAAGATGCGGTGAATACAGCGAAGACCTTTAATGATCGATTAAATTTTGATGGCGTTGTCTTAACGAAATTAGATGGGGATTCCCGCGGTGGTGCGGCTCTTTCTATCCGTCAAATTGTAGATAAACCAATTAAATTCATTTCGACAGGGGAGAAAATGGAAGCGTTGGATCAGTTCTATCCTGATCGTATGGCGAACCGTATCCTCGGAATGGGGGACGTTTTATCCTTAGTGGAGCGTGCGCAGCAGGCTTTTGACGAAGATGAAGCGGCTCGTTTAAATAAGAAGATCCGCCAAAACAACTTCACATTCGAAGACTTCTACGCTCAACTACAGCAAATCAAAAAGATGGGTAACATCAAGGATTTGATGGGGATGGTGCCGGGAATGGGTCAAGCCGTGAAGGATGTGGATATTTCCAATGATTCTTTCAAGCCGATCGAAGCGATCATCAATTCGATGACGGCCAAAGAGCGCCAAAATCCAGATATTTTAAACCCATCACGCAAGAATCGCATTGTGGCAGGATCGGGAACATCGATACAAGAGGTGAATAACCTATTGAAGCAGTTCGAAGACATGCGCAAAATGATGAAGATGATGAACAAGGTGCAGGATGGAAAGATGAAGATGCCTAATTTAGGAGGCATGTTCAAGCGCTAATTACTTTCGAATTATTGCTCGAATTTCCTTTTCGAATCCTTTCATTAGTCGATCCATCGTGGACTCAATCACCTTATCGGTTAAGGTTTGAGCCTCATCCTGTAGCGTAAAGCTCACAGAATAGGCCTTCTTTCCTTCGCCTAGGTTTTTGCCCTCATACACGTCGAAGATCGATACATTTTTCAGTAAACTCTTCTCGTATTGCTCGGCAAGTTTGCGAATCGCTTGGTAGCTCACCGCTTTGTCCACCACTAAAGATAAGTCACGACGCACCTCAGGGAATTTAGAAATCTCCTGGTAGACGAAGTCTGCCTTTTCTTGTTTCACCCAGTAGTCCCAGTCGAAATCAGCGAAGAATACGTCTTGCTTCACGTCCCATTGGCTGGCTAAATTCGGATGAATCATCCCTACTTCTAGGCACGCTTTCTTGTTGATGGAAATGCGCAACCCGAAGGCAAACACACTCGAATTTTCGATGGTATCAGTCTCAAATTCCGTCACTCCAAGCGAGCGCATTAATTCAATGCTCACTTGATATAGGTGGTGGAGCGCGGTTTTAGTAGGTGCGCTAGCCCAGGTTTCTCCGGCCCATAAACCCGTCGTAAATAAGGCTAAATGTTTCTTTTCGATGTATTTAGCGCCTTTTTTATGGTAGGTTTTGCCAAATTCAAAGACTTTCAAGTCTTTTTGGCGGCGGTTAATATTGTGTGCTAAAACCTCTAATCCAGCAAAGGACATGTGTTGTCTCATCACGCCTAAATCCTCTGATAGACGATTCAAGATTTCAACTGTTTCAAAGGATAGATCCTTAGCGATCGCAGCGTGTGCATCCGCTTTCGTTAAAGAGTTGGTGATGATCTCTTGGAAACCTTTGGCCGTCAAAATCTGTGAGATGTTCAACTGCACTCGTTCCTTGTCTAAAAGGGGAAATTCCGAGATGAAATTCGCGCTCAAATAATCTGATAATGGGATGTTATCCAAGCCATGGATACGCAAGATCTCCTCGATAATATCTGCCTCTCTTGTCACATCGACGCGGTAAGCAGGGGAGATGGCTACGAATTCGTCGCCTTTATCTGCGTCGATTTTGAAATCTAAAAGCGTCAAAATTTCTTTAATTCGCTCAGCTGCTAACTCAATACCAATGTATTGTTGCACGCGACGAACGCTGACTGGAATGCTCACTAATTCAACTTGTGTGGGATAATAATCAATTGGCTCAGAGGTAATTTTACCGCCGGCTAATTCTTGAATTAATTGGGCTGCGTATTCTAAAGCGAATAATTTCGCTTGAATGTCGGTGCCGCGCTCGAATCGGAACGACGCATCTGTTTTAAGGCCATGTGTTTGGCTCGCCTTTCGAATACGTTCTGGCTTAAAGTGTGCTACCTCTAGGAAAACACGAGTCGTAGCCTCTTTAATACTAGAAAATTCTCCACCCATCACACCTGCTAATCCGATGGCACCAGAGGCGTCGCAGATCATTAATTCTTCGCCAGTCAATTTACGTTCAACCCCATCTAAGGTTTTGAATAAAGTACCTGCGGGCAACGAATTCACGATTAATTTACCCCCTTTAATCTCATTCCAATCATAGGCATGCATCGGCTGGCCTAAGCCATGGCAAATGAAATTCGTGATATCGACCACGTTATTGATAGGACGTAATCCGATCGAAGCTAAGCGCTCTTGTAACCAAGCCGGTGAAGGCGCTACTTGAATACCATCAATCGTTATTCCGCAGAAACGGTCACAGCCGGTATCTTTCACCTCAACTGTGATGGGATGTGCATTGCTTTCGATGACTAAAGCAGGAGAGGGTAATTGAATTGGAAGACCTGTTACGGCCCGAATATCGCGTGCTACGCCCCAATGAGAGGCAGCGTCCGCACGGTTTGGCGTTAATCCAATTTCTAATACTAAATCACCGGCGATGTCAAAAAACGAAGCCGCTGGAGTACCATTAGGTACCTGCGTGTCTAAGACTAAAATACCATCGTGCGATGTTCCAATACCGATTTCATCTTCTGCACAAATCATTCCCTCGGAAGGCTGTCCGTAGACCTTGCGCTTCTCGATTTTGAATAATTCTTTGCCCTCTTTGTCGTATAATTGGGTGCCAGGGATGGCGACGATTACTTTTTGGCCTGCTGCTACATTCGCAGCTCCACAAACGATGGTTAAAATTTCATCCAAACCGGCGTCTACCGTCGTCAAGCTCAAGGTTTTCTCCTTTACTTCGAATTTTTCGCAGGTCAACACTTCACCTACCACAAATCCTTTCAATCCACCCGGAATCTTATCGTGCGGCTCAATGCCTTCCACTTCAAGTCCAGTATTTGTCAATAAAACGTCTAATTCTTCTGGGCTGCCTTGTGCAGGAAGCTTCGAAATATCAATAAAATCACGTAACCAATTAAGGGAAATTTTCATCTGTCTAATTAACGAGTAAGCTTCATTTTGTAATCCACGGAAACTTTTCCTCGCGTGATATCACTTAACTTATTTTTGATGAGGCGCTTTTTCACTGGATTCAAATGATCCGTGAACAAGATGCCTTCGATATGATCGTATTCGTGCTGGATAATGCGCGCGGCTAAACTCTCGAATATATCCGTTCTTTCTTCGCCTTGTTCTGTCCAATAATGGATTTTTACGTATTCTGGGCGATATACTTCGCCGCGAATACCTGGGATGGAAAGGCATCCTTCTTCGAATCCCCATTCATCACCTGTCTCTTCCAAAATGGTCGGATTGACAAACACTTTCTTAAATCCAACTAATGATTGATCTACATCCTCTTCTTTTTCACCCTCGTTCATGGGACGGCCGTCCACTACAAACAAACGAATGTCCATGCCGATCTGAGGCGCAGCTAAACCTACCCCACTGGCAGCGTACATGGTTTCAAACATATCTTCCGATAATTTGATTAAATCCAAACTGCCTAATTCAATAGGAGAAGCAACTTTTCTTAAAACGGGATCCCCGTAGGGAATAATTGGATAAATCATGTCTAATGGCGCAATGCAAACGACAAATTTAGCAGAATTTATCCTTTGTTTTTCGTAATTTGCATGGATTTTTAACCTAAGTGAGATATTATAAATAGATTATGAATAGAAACTTCTTTAAGGCACATCCTTGGCATGGCGTTCAAATCGGTGATCAAATGCCTGAATTAGTGACCGCATTTATTGAAATTGTTCCTACGGACACTGTAAAGTACGAGATCGACAAGCAAACGGGTTATCTGAAAATTGATCGTCCGCAAAAGTTCTCGAACATTGTGCCCGCCTTATATGGCTTTTTGCCGCAAACGTATTGTTCTGATGGTATTGCCGAGTTAGCTCGCAAGTATTCAGGCAAGGATATCGAAAGAGGGGATGGTGATCCATTGGATATTTTAGTGCTTTCAGAACGTGCAATCACGCATGGAGATATTTTATGTCAAGCAATACCCATAGGTGGAATTCGTATGATTGATAAGGGTGAGGCAGATGATAAAATCATTGCCGTGTTGAAAGATGATCCGATTTATGGCAAATGGAAAGATATCTCCGATGCGCCTAAAGATATTGTAGAGCGTTTAAGACATTATTTTTGGACGTATAAAATGTTGCCGGGCGAAACCTCTTCAAATTCGGTAGATATTGACGATATTTATGGTCGCGAAGTGGCTTATGAAGTGATTCGTCAAGCGCGTGAAGATTACCGTAAAAACTTTGGTTAGAAACTTTTAAATAGAAAGTTATGTGGCAATTTGTCAAGTATTCATTAGCGACTCTTTTCGGTCTATTTCTTTTTTTTATTGTCTCTTTATTGCTTTTAGCTGGCGTAGGCGCCGCCATTGGTAGTTCGGATGAGGTATTTGATTTGAAAGACAATTCCGTCTTAAGACTCGATTTGAATCGCCCGATCGTGGAAAATGCATCGACGGAGGATAATCCATTTTCATCTTTAACAGATGCGTATTTTGCGCCAACAGAAAATGTAGGTTTGATTCAAATTTTATCAGCCTTAGAGCGCGCAAAAGTAGATCCTAAAATCAAGGGAATTTATTTAGATGCTAGTTTTCCGATGGCAGGCTATGCACAACTTTCGGAGATTCGGGAAGCTATTCAGAAATTCCAAAAGTCAGGTAAATTCGTCTATGCTTACGCGAATTCCTATACAGAAAAAGGATATTACATGTCTTCTGTGGCAGATAAGACCTATTTGAACCCGAACGGTTTATTAGATTTTAATGGCATCAGCGTTCAGTATACCTTCTACAAGAAGGCCTTGGATAAATTGGACATAGAGCCTTTAGTGTTTCGGGTAGGAACCTATAAGTCAGCGGTGGAGCCTTTCATTCGAGAGGATATGAGTGAAGAAAGCAAGGCGCAAACCTCGTCTTTCTTGCAATCGATCAATACGTATATTTTCGATAAAATTGCCCGAAGTAAGAATATTCCTGTGCGTAAATTAGATCAAATTGCGGATAGCTTACAGGCTTTTGAACCTTCCTCTGCGGAGAAATTAGGGATGATCACACAAGGTTATTGGGATGAATTTGAGGCATTACTAAAGAAGGCTTCTGGAGAGAAAGAAAAAGTGATTTATGTGTCATTGAATAATTATTTGAAGGCTAAAAATCCGATTGACGAGGTAGAAGGGAAGGATCGCATCGCCGTTTTAGTGGCGGAAGGAGAGATTTCGGGAACACGAGCGAGCGAAGGAAATATTGGTTCAGATGATTTTGTAAAGGAACTGAAAAAATTACGGGAGAGTAAATCAGTAAAAGCGATCGTGCTTCGCATTGATTCTCCGGGTGGGTCCTCTTTAGCGTCCGATATTATGTGGCGCGAGATCGAATTAACGAAGAAAGTGAAACCGATAATTTCATCCATGTCAAACTATGCAGCCTCAGGTGGCTATTATATGGCGATGGGAACGGATGTTATCGTGGCGCAACCGACGACGATTACAGGTTCAATTGGGATCTTTGCCGCTTGGTTTAATGTGGATAATTTCTTGAAAAATACCTTGGGGATTACCCAGGATCATGTGAATACGCATGCCAATTCGAATTTTATGACTTCGGCAGGGGCTCTTACAGATTTCCAAAAATCTGTCGT
>CANLVU010000074.1 GCA_947494535.1 Cytophagaceae bacterium | reverse complement strand
AGGAACGAGTAAGATGTCAGCGAATATCTTTAAAGAAGCGATTTTTGGGGTGATCCAAATGAAAGTCAATAGTTTGTTCAAGCGTTACCAAGCCTAACATGAGCTATACTGTCTTAAAATCCATTCATATCATATTCGTTGTCAGCTGGTTTGCTGGCTTATTCTACCTTCCGCGTTTGTTGGTCTACCATGCTGAGGCACAAGAAAAGGAAGAACCAGAGAAAGGTATTTTATCGAAGCAATTCGAGAAGATGGAGAAGATACTCTTCAATGCGATTATGATTCCAGCGATGTTCTTGACCTGGATCACAGGTTTATCTTTGATTTACGTGGCCTGGATGAGTAGCTTCGGATCTCAAGGCTGGCTGCATTTGAAGCTAGCCTTTGTTGTAGCTATCACTGTTTACCACTTTGTTTGCAGGTACCTCATTCTCCAGTTTAGAAATGGAAATTTTATTCTCACCGGAAATCAGCTTAGACTCTATAATGAAATTGCGACCATCTTATTAGTCGCGGTGGTCTTTTTAGTGGTGGCTAAAAATACCTTAGACTGGATGTATGGTTTGGGTGGATTTGTGATTTTTGCCATTGTCATTATGGCGGCAGTGACGATCGTGAAAAAAATCCGCACGAAGTAAATTAGGACATAGAACGATCCATGTCGCGTTTCACATCTTTCTCTTTAATGTCATCGCGTTTATCGAAGGTTTTCTTACCCTTAGCAAGAGCTATATTTAGCTTCGCATAGCCTTTGTCAGAAATAAATAATCGGGTGGGAATAATCGTCAAACCTACGTTCTTCAGTTCCTTTTGTAATTTCCCTAACTCGCGTTTTGAAAGAAGTAGTTTACGATCACGCAGAGGTTCGTGGTTATAGTGAGTTCCCTCTTCGTAGGCGGATATGTGCATATTGCGGACGAAGAGTTCGTCCTGAAAAAAGACACAATACCCATCCGTTAAATTGGCCTTCCCCTGGCGAATGGATTTAATCTCCGTACCCATTAATACCAAGCCAGCCGTGAAGGTATCGATGAATGCATATTCAAAGGATGCCCTACGGTTCTTGATTTCAACAGTCTTTTGGATTTTCTCTTTTGCCATTGGAATAAAAAAAGCCACACAGCGAAACGCTGCGTGGCCAAATGTAGCTAAAAGCTATTATTTATCTTCTTTTTTGTCGCCTTTTGTCGCAGCGTACTCTTTGTTCAAGCCTTCGATGATTTTGTTCGTTACATCTACAGAAGGATCAGCGAATAAAATTCCGCCACCCACTTTAGAGTATCCTAAAACGAATTCATATTTGTTAGCCTTGTTTGTTTTCGAGATATATTCACGAATGTTGTTATACAGCTCTTCGTTTTTCTTTGCTTGCTCTTGACCTAACTCAGCCTGCTTTTGTTGAGAATATTGTTGTAATTCAGCCCCTTTCTTTTTCAACGTCATATCAGCTGCTTGTAATTCAGCTTGAGTCATGGCAGATGCACGCTGTTGGATGGCTTGCAACTCACCTTGAAGAGCTTGCTCTTTTTGGCCTAAATCAACTTGCAAACGGTACCCTTTGTTCTCAAACTCTTTTTGAGCGTCTTTGTAAAATTGGTAATTCGTCAATAACGAATCCGAGTTTACAAAGACAATACGTCTACCATCAGCTGCCGAAGCCCCTAATCCTGTAGATGCAGTGTTTGAATTTTGATAAAATAAAAAAGCAATTGCGATGGTTAAAACGCCCAACCAAGCGTAAGGTAAATTTTTCACGTGTATTATTTTTATAAATTGGATTGTCGGCAAATATACAAGGTCTGTATCGTTTGTCCTAAAAAATTATTTATTCTGTCTTAATCTGGCTCCCGCCCAAGTCCAAATGCCACTAAACAAGCCCCCCAGTACACCAGTGAGCATAAATAAAGCAAATACATTTCCTTTCAAAGGGAAAACCTGAGCCATTCGGCCAGGTAACGTACTTGGATGCTGCATATCAAGCCATAAGGCCGAAAAGATCCATAGCAAATATCCCGCCATGAATCCTATTAAGAAACTCGACTTTAACGGCATATTCAAAGCAAAGGCGATCAAACCAAAGGCCACCCCCATCGCATACCAAGGCAAATAAATACCCACTAGGGCACCTATAACTACTAATATCAAACCATAGATTAATTTGTTCATGAGCTTATTTCGATAAAGTGATTTTCTTACGTAAACGGTTGGATTTTTGATCCGGCGATTCTAGGTACAAGAGTGGCTTTAGCTCTCCTTTGGCCCAGGTATCAATTAAATCATCGTAATGACTGCTACCCGGATTACCCGACTGACCACCTGGGTAAACCCCATAGGCTCTTGGTTTGCCCTCTTTCGAAAGCTCCACGACTAATCGCCACGATGGGCCAGTCCTCGTCGTAGTCGCATTCACGATGGTACCACCCCCACCGATCGGGATATTCAAACGAGATAAGGCATCCATGCCTGGAATCAAGTGACGAACGCCCGTTTGTTTGATCTTATACCAAGCCCACTCAGGTCCTTGTGGACCATGGTGTTTGACCAAAGAATCCAAATTCGCTTGTAAGGACTTCATGACGATATCTGACATCGACTCCTTTACAGGCGTCTTCGTATCATCCCACCAGCGTGCTGCAGGTTCCGATTTAATCAGTTGAATGGTGCGATCCATGGCTGGACGACTCATTGGAACCTTTTCATCCTCTGAGAATTCATCATCCCAAAGACAGCTCTGCAATGTCAATACCCAATTTTCGAAAATAGTGGCTCCCACGGATTCCGGGCTATTCACTAGATTCCATGATTTCAAGGCAGCTAATGCTTTCGATTGAGCCGCGTTTGGTGATTTCACCTGAGCGAAAAGCAGCGGCAATAATTCGCGAGCACGGATGTTGAAGTTGTCGTTTTGGAGACCTCTTAAGGAATCCATCGTGATTTTTTCCATCACGGCCAGACGCTCATTGATGCGGCGACCACGCTCAGACGGCGCATATTGCCAGCCTAAATAATACGGATAAGAGGGATCCGTTGAGAATTGATTCGCTGAACTCACGAATCCGCGAACCGGATTCTTCACATGCGGATTGTGCGCCTGAGGGATAAATCCTTGCCAATCAGCCGCCGCATCCGTTCCATCTAATAAATACTTTCCTTGCAATTTCGACTTCAATGGGAACTTACCGTTTACCCACAAAGCGATATCACCCTCATTACTTGCAAAGACGAAGTTTTGAGCTGGGGCAGAATAGAAGGTCAAGGCCTTTTTGTAGTCCTCGTAATTTTTAGCGCGATTTAATTGGTAGAAGGTGGTTAATTCTTGTGATTTCTCGTGTGCGATCCAACGCAGCGCATGACCTACAGGAATGTTCGAACGGAAGGGTTTTTCGTGTGATAAATAAACGACAGGACCGTGGTGCGTAAAGAAGATGGTATCGACCATGTCTTTCTTGCCTTTGATTTGAAACTTTTCGATGCGCATGGTCGTTTTCTTCCATTTCCCATCGTGCCAATACTCCTGTTTCGAGGCATCTTTGAACTTCACTTGGTACCAGTCTAACACATCAGATCCTACGTTTGTTACACCCCAAGCCACATTCTTGTTGAATCCAATGATGACATTAGGCGTTCCGGGCATCGTCGAACCATAGACGTTAACGCCTGGAGCGACTAATTGCATTTGGTACCAAATAGAAGGCAATGACAAAGTCAAGTGTGGGTCATTCGCTAAAATAGGTAAACCCGAAACCGTTTTGTTTCCAGAAACGGCCCAGTTATTCGAACCGATATTCGGATCTTTTTCTGGGGTAGTCATCGAGCTGCCTAAACCTGTAAAGTCGGCCGGTGCAGCTGGAATAGGCACGGGTTTGAAATCTACCGGAGAGCCTACAGGAATGATGGGGCTTTCTTGGAAAGGATAGTTTGGAAATAAGTCTTCTGCTACCTCGCGGCCATATTTACGCAAGATATTTGTCATCTTCAAATCGTCCGTTCCTGAGGCTAATACGAAGGACATATTCTTCAAGAACAAGGCGCTCTTGATGGGCGTCCAGGGTTCTGGACGGTAGTTTAATAGTTTGTATTCTAAAGGTAATTGGCGATCTGACAAAGATCCGATATACGCGTTCACCCCAGCTGAATAGGCTTCCAACGCCATTTTTGCCGCTGGATCTTGTTGCATTCCTTCGAAGGATTTCTCCGCACCATAAACGGAACCCATTCTGCGCTGGAATTGATCTGATGCCATTCCTTTTTCACCTACGATCTCGGAAATGCGACCTCCAGCAAAGTGGGTTTGGAACTCCATTTGCCATAAACGGTCTTTGGCCGTCAAATAACCCTGTGCCAAATAAAGGTCATGGTCATCCTGCGCAAAAACGTGTGGCACCCCCATTTCGTCATAGACGACTTGAACGGGTTGATGTAGGCCAGCGATTTGCAAGGTTTCTTCTGTAGGCTCACCTGATTCTGGACTTTCGGCATTCATCCAAAAGCCATGGAAAGGACTAAATATTTTACCGATAGGAGGAATAGTTCCCCAACTTTGGTTCATCGCATAGGTTAAAAACAGGGCGATTACCAAGGGAAAAGCAGATTTAATGATTTTCATTGATGAAATAGAGGGAGATTAATGAAATATCCGAAGATTTTTTTCTATTTTAGAAAGACAATTTTACAAAATAGTTCCATTAAGCCCAAATAAATTATCTTTAAAGCTATATGAAAAGACGCACCTTCCTTCAAACCTCCACCCTTTTAGGCGCCAGCTTAGGAGCCACCGCCCAGGCAAAAACAACTGATCCACTAATCATTGCCACCTGGAAAAATGAAAAAGCGACCATCGCTGGTTGGAATAAATTGATGGAAACAGGCAAAGCGCTCGATGGCGTCGAAGCTGGTGCAAGAATTCCTGAAGCAGATCCGAATGATACGTCCGTAGGTTATGGTGGTTACCCAGACCGCGATGGCCATGTTACCTTAGACGCCTGCATTATGGACCATTTAGGCAATGCCGGATCAGTTACCTTTTTAGAAGGCATTATGCACCCCATTTCAGTCGCTAGAGCCGTCATGGAAAAAACACCACACGTAATGCTATCTGGCGCAGGTGCTTTAAAATTCGCTAAAGACCAAGGTTTCAAAGTGGAGAATCTGTTAACAGAGAGCTCAAAAAAGGCCTGGGAAGAGTGGAAAAAAGAATCCAAATACGAGCCGGTTATTAATATTGAAAGACACGATACCATTGGTTTATTAGGCATCGGAAAAGCGGGTGAAATCGCAGGTGCGTGCACCACGAGCGGGTTGGCTTTTAAAATGCATGGACGAGTAGGCGACTCCCCTATTATTGGTGGAGCCGTTTTTTGTGATGATGAGGTAGGTGGAGCTTGTGCGACGGGATTAGGGGAATTTGTGATGAAGACCTTGGGATCTTTCTTAATTGTCGAATTAATGAGACAAGGAATGTCCCCTCAAAAAGCCTGTGAAGAGGCTGTGATGCGCATCGTGAAACGTTATAAATACAAGGAATTCCAAATCGGGTATTTGGCCCTCAATAAAAAAGGAGAATATGGCGCATACGCCATCCAAAAAGGATTTAATTACACCATTACTAAAAACGGGAAAACGCAAGTTATCGAGAGCGCGTCCTACATGTAATTTTTATGCCAGCAGAGAAGAAAAAATATTTATTTGAGATTGCGTGGGAAACCTGTAATCAGGTGGGCGGGATTTATACGGTTATCCGTACTAAAGTTCCGTCGATGGTCGAAAAATGGGGCGATGATTACGCCTTATTAGGACCCTATTTCCCACAAACGGCCTCCGCAGAATTCGAACCGATTCCGGTTACCGATGAAACGCCACTGGGTCGCGCGATCATCAGCTTGCGCCAGAAAGGTTTAGGTATTCATTATGGCTATTGGTTGATCACCGGCAAACCCAAAATCGTACTTTTTGAACTGGAAACCCTATTACCAGAAGTCAATGAGATCAAAGGACGTATTTGGGATAATCACAAGATTTCGACCTTAGGGGTGGAGGATTTAGTGGACCAAACGATTGTTTTTGGAGAGATGATTCGCCTGCTTTTAACTGAAGTTGCGGAGGAAAATAAAAACAAGACTCATCTGGTAGCGCATTTCCATGAGTGGATGGCGTCGACTGGCTTACCCGATCTCAAGAAGGATAAAGTCAAAATTGCGACCGTATTCACCACCCACGCCACGATGTTAGGCCGCTATTTGGCGGGAAATGTACCTAATTTCTACGATGTCATCGAGAGCTTCGACTGGCACAAGGAAGCAAAACATTATGGTATCGAGGCACAAGCTTGTTTCGAACGTGCAGCTGCTCAAAAAGCGGATGTCCTTACCACGGTCAGCGACATTACCGCGAAAGAATGCCAGTATTTCTTAGGTCGTATTCCGGAATTAATTTTGCCAAACGGCTTAAACATTCAACGTTTTGCCGCCTTGCACGAGCACCAAAATCTGCACTCAAAATACAAAGAGAGCATTTCGAACTTCGTAATGGGGCATTTCTTCCAAAGCCAACCCTTTGACTTAGAACAAACATTATACCTATTTACTTCCGGTCGTTTTGAGTATTCGAATAAAGGATACGATATCACCTTGGATGCCTTGGCAATTTTGAATCGCAAGATGAAAGAGGCGGGTTCGAAGAAAACCGTGGTCATGTTCTTCGTGACGAAACAACCCTATCACTCTATCGACCCGGAAGTCTTGCATTCTCGTGCGGTTTTGGATGAAATTAGGGAAAACTGCTATGCGATTGAGAAAAAAGTGGGGGAGCTTTTATTCAATGCCTCCGCTTCTTCCAGCGATTTACAAATGCCCGACTTGAATGCCTTTGTCGATGAATATTGGCGGATGCGTTTGCGCAGAACGGTGCAAACTTGGAAGACGAAGGCCCGTCCTAAAGTCGTGACGCACCTATTAAAGCAAGAAGACGATATCATTCGGAATTTACACCGGACGAATCTATTGAATAATCCGGATGATAAGGTCAAAGTGGTGTATCACCCAGACTTTATCGTTTCCACAAATCCACTTTTCGGTTTAGATTACGGCCAATTCGTGCGTGGTTGCCACTTGGGCGTTTTCCCTAGTTATTATGAACCTTGGGGCTATACGCCGTTGGAATGTATGGCGAGAGGGGTTCCTACGGTAACGTCAGATCTATCTGGTTTTGGCGATTATATGATGCAGATTATGCGCGATTACGAACAATGGGGCGTGAGCGTGGTGAATCGCAAGACTCAGACCTACCAAGAATCGGCGGAACAATTAGCGAATCTATTGTTCAAATTCGTCCAGCAATCGCAACGTGATCGCATCACCCAGCGAAACCGCGTGGAAAGTATCGCAGATACCTTCGACTGGTCAAACCTGCGTTCTTACTACGATACGGCACACGAGCTGGCGATTATTAAAAAGAAGAGATAGTTACAGATGCTTTAAGGCCTCGCGTTTACTCAGCGGGGCCAACGCATTATTCTCGACGAAATCCAACACCCATTCCGCATCCGTTCGTGCGTATTGTCTAAGCACCCAACCGATCGCTTTTTGGATGAAAAATTCCTTAGAAGAGTTCAGTGCTTGAATGGTTTTCGACAGCAAAACGGTATCCGTTTTGCCTTTATAGCCTAACGAAAAAATAAGGCAAACACGCTGCAACCAGAAATTTCCTGAATGCATCCAGCGCTCAATCCAATGATCTCTCTCAGCCGGAAACTGTAGAAAATAAGGTCCTAAAATCTGTGGGGCTAACACGTCCACCACATCCCACCAAGACTGCTCACCTATCCATTGTTCCACTAAAGCAGGTAAGCGCGAATCCCAAGATTTCTTTGCCTTTTGCACGTAGTCCATGGCGACATATTGAAACTCTCGTTCCGGCATAGCAAACAAGGTGGTGGAAACTTCATACCAATCCTGACTCGAACCGTGGAGTTTGTAGAGGTGCTTGAAAACCTCCTGACGTTCTGGCTTTTTCACCCCAAAAAAAGGGTATTGTTCGCGCATGTATTTGCACATCCATTGGGCATTATCCGCATCGGCTAGATCTTGCAACGCTTCTTTTATGGCTTGAACAAAGGGTTTCATCGATTCGTGAAATAGAGTTTACCTTGCATACCGCCTTCCTCGATGGCCCATTTGGAGGCATCAAAAGGTTTATAGCGAATATCTACAAAATTGATCTCATAGAAATTCTTCCAAATCACTCCCTTTTGATCCATCTTCCGAATACGGTTCGCGGAATTGGATACTACTTCGATCTCCACTTGATTTTGCTCTTGTAAGATTCCGTTCGGAATGGCGAGTTGGAAAGGAAGTGACCAGATCATTCCGATGTCTTTCCCATTGATTCGAACTTTCGCCATATCACGCAATTCCGCTAGATGAAGTACTTTCGCGTTAGTGATTTGATCGGGTGACAAGGTTAAGTCGAACGTATACCTTGCAGAAGGTGTGGCGGCCTGCAATGTATCTAACGAGGTGTAATAGTTGAAATCTGGCAATGCTATCGTTTTAGAATCTATCTGAACGAGCAGATTCTTAGGTTCGATTTCTGTTCTAACCTTTAAGGCTGGCGATAACGGCGCTGAAGGAATTTTAGCTATGGGCTGTATAATCACACTTT
>CANLVU010000073.1 GCA_947494535.1 Cytophagaceae bacterium | reverse complement strand
TTACCCACTCCTTTGAAATCGGGTGCGTCATTGAGCTTTGGCATCGATTGGAATTATTTGATCACGGCTTATTACGGCCGTTCTGGCTATGAAGTATTGGGCAAAGAAAATATTGCCAATTATTTCATTGCACACTGGTTCCCACGCTTAGCTGTTTACAATGACGTGTATGGCTGGCAACACAAGCAATTCATGGGCCAAGGCGAATTCACTTTAAATTTTGGCAATTACAAAGTAGCCATCACTGCCCCTAATGACATCGTCGTAGGTGCGGGAGGGGAATTATTAAACCCGAATCAAGTAATGACAGCTACCCAATTAAAGCGTTGGGAGCAAGCAAAAACAGCGACTCGTCCGGTGGAAATCGTCACACAAGACGAAGCGATCAAAGCAGAGAAAAGTGTTCCTACTGGAAAAAAGACCTGGGTATACAAGGCTGATAACGTACGTGACTTCGCGTTCACTGCTTCGCGTAAATTCATTTGGGATGCCATGCAAGTGGATGTAGAAGGGAAAAAAGTATGGGCAATGTCGTATTATTCGAAGGAAGGTAATCCACTTTGGGGTAAATATTCGACCATGGTCGTGGCACATACCCTTCGCTCGTATTCGAAGAGAACCATCGCTTACCCGTATCCAGTGGCCATTTCTTGTCACTCTACAGCGGGTGGTGGAATGGAATATCCGATGATTTCCTTTAATGGCGGTCGTCCAGAACCAGATGGAACCTATACTGAGAATGTGAAGAACGGAATGATTGGGGTAATTATCCACGAGGTGGGCCATAACTTCTTCCCTATGATTGTGAACTCAGACGAGCGTCAATGGTCTTGGATGGATGAGGGTTTAAATACCTTCTGCCAATACTTAGCCGAGCAAGAATGGGATCGCAACTTCCCAGCACGTCGCGGAGAGGCACAAAGCATTGTTCCCTACATGCGTTTAGATTCGAAGAACCAAGTGCCTATTATGGCGAACTCGGAGAATATCATGGATTTTGGAAATAATGCCTATGCCAAACCTGCTGCGGCGTTAAACATCCTTCGTGAAACGATCATGGGTCGTGAATTATTCGATTATGCGTTTAAAGAATATGCACGCCGTTGGGCATTCAAGCAACCTTATCCAGCTGACTTCTTCCGTACGTTAGAAGATGCATCAGGCGTGGATTTAGATTGGTTCTGGAGAGGTTGGTTCTATGGAACGGAGCCTGTGAATCAGTCCATTGAGACAGTAGAATGGTTCGGTATAGATACCCAAGATCCTGCGATCAAAAAGGCGGGTGACAAAGCGGTGGCAGAGGCGAAAGGCAAAACATTGTCATCTATTCGCAATAAAACAGATATCAAGCGTACAGTAGTGGAGGAAAATCCAGATATGACGGACTTCTACAATACCTACGATCGCTTCGCTCCTACGGAAGCCGACAAGAAGAAATACCAAGACTATATGGCATCCTTGAATGAGGACGAGAAAAAATTAGTAACAGAGGGCAAAAACTTCTACGTAGTCAACTTCAAGAACAAAGGTGGTTTACCGATGCCAGTCATTGTTCGTTTGAACTATGAAGATGGTTCTGAGGAGGTATTACGCTTCCCGGCGGAGGTTTGGCGCTTAAATGATGTGACGGCGAAGAAAATCATTCCTACCTCGAAGAAGGTAGTAAAATGGACATTAGATCCCTTCTTCGAAATCGCAGACATCGATACAGAGGACAACGCATTCCCACGTGAACCGGCTCAACCTACCAAGGTTCAGTTATTCAAGATGCAGGGCAGAACGTATAGCGGAGGGGCTAACCCGATGCAAGAAGCCAAGAACGCAAAAGAGAAAGCTGGAGCGGTTACTGGATCGAAAAATTAAATTGAAAAGCCCCGAGAGATCGGGGCTTTTTTTATACGAAAAATAATTTGATGGAGGCGATAATAAGCACCAAAGCCAAGATCCATTTCACCTTCACATTCGAAGCGATGGATGCTCCCCAGCGTGCTCCTAAAAAACCGCCCACTAAGGACGCCGCTAACCAATACATCATTTGAGATTGATCCAATGGAATCCAGGTTTTCAATCCAGCTAAACCAGAAACGGAATTCACGAAAATAAACAAGGCCGAAACGGCTGCCGCTTGTTTTAGACTAGCCCAGCGGAAAAGTAATAAAAGTGGACTCAAGATGATTCCTCCTCCGATGCCGATCATACCGGATAGAACACCAATCGCTGCCCCGGCAAAAACTCCCATTCCTAGGTTTAGCCTCCGCGGTTCCGACTCTTTCAACTTTACCACCATTCTGATAACCGCTAAAAAAAGGCAAACGCCTAAAATCTGCTTGTAGGTCGAATCTGTTAATGGAATACTGGCGCCTAGATAAGCTGCCGGAATAGAACCAAGCGCGAAGGGCCAAAACAAGGCCCATTTGAAATATCCCTGTCGATAAAAGGCAATGAACGACATGAGTGAGACACCTAAGTTCAATAAAAGTGCCGTTTGCTTCATGACGGGAGGTGCAATAGCAAAAAGGGCCATCACAGCCAGGTATCCGCTGGCACCACCGTGTCCTACAGAGGCATACAAAAAAGCCATTACAGCCAAAAGAAGAATTAATTCCACGCTACTTACGTAAGGCTAATTGGAAATAGATAAACATCTTCTCCCAGTCAGCCACTCGAATACGTTCTTCCTTAATTCGCGAGGCTGGCAAGGATTTAATTTTTTCAAAAAGTCGAATATAATATTCATAGGCTAACAAGCAGCCTTTACGTGCGACGGCAGGCAAACGGTGAATTCCGCGCAATCCGGCATCAAAATCGAGCTGAATATCCGCTTCAATTTCTTTTTTCTCTGCATCCGTAAATGTCGTAAAATCGACACCCGGGAAATATACTCTGCCTCGTTCGTCGTAATCGGAACGAATGTCGCGGAGGAAGTTGATTTTTTGGAAGGCTGAACCTAGCGCGCAGGCGTCGTCCCTCAAAGAGGCATATTCTACCGGATTACCCTCACAGAAAACACGCAAGCACATCAAACCCACCACTTCGGCTGAACCATAAATGTATTGCTTATATTCGGCTGGACTGTAATCCCTTTTAGTCAAATCTAACTCCATCGAATACAGAAATGCATCAATTAACTCCCGTTCAATTCCGAATTTATTCACCGCCCATTGAAAGGAATGAAGAATGGGATTTAAGCTAATTTTCTCTTCAATCGCGCGGTACGTATCTTCGCGAAAACGCTGCAATAAAGCTGCCTTATCTTGATCGTGAAACGTATCTACAATCTCATCGGCTAAACGAACAAAACCATAAACGGCATAGATGGCATCATGCACTTTTTCATCAAGAGTTCTAATCCCTAATGAAAAAGACGTGGAATAGGCCTTCGTCAATAACTTACTCGAGGCAAGAGAAACTTGTAAGTATAAATCCATATTATCCTTTTAATTCTTTATCTACTTCTGTCGCCACCACAATTCCTGATATTAAAGAGGGTGGTACGCCTGGGCCAGGAACGGTTAGTTGACCCGTGTAATACAAATTATCCAGGTGCTTATTTTTCAATGTTGGCTTCAAAATGGCCGTCTGCATCAGCGTATTTGCTAAGCCATACGCATTACCCTTGTAGGCGTGGTAATCTGATTTAAAATCCCGGTGTGCATACGAACGTTTATATAGGATGGAATCGCGAATGGAAACGCCACAATGCGCCTCTAGACGATCCATTAATTGCTCAAAATACTTCTCTCTTCCCTCCTCTGTATCTTCCAAATCAGGCGCCACAGGTATCAATAAAAAGACATTTTCGCATCCCTCAGGCGCGACAGACGGATCTGTAACAGAAGGTGCTGAGGCATAAAAAAGTGGATCAGATGGCCAGGAAGGATCCGTATAAATTTCGTGGGAATGCACGGTAAAATCACGGTCAAAAAATAAATTGTGGTGCTTTAGATTAGGCAAGCGTTTCGAGATTCCGAGGTAAAAAAGTAGCGATGAAGGTGCCATAACGCGCTTATCCCAATAGGCTTCATCATAATTACGTAATCCATCTCCTAGCAACTCTTCCACGTGGTGGTAATCTGCACCTGCCACGAAAGCATCTGCCTCGATTAGGCCTTGTGCCGTTTTAACTCCACACACTTTGCCGTTCTTTATATCAAAGCCCTGCACTTCCGCATTATAAGTAATCTTTACTCCTTTCTCCTCTGCCAATGCCACCATTCCTTTCACAATATGGTGCATGCCCCCCATTGGATACCAGGTCCCTAATTTGATTTCCGCATAATTCATGAGCGAATACATGGCGGGCGTATTTTCAGAAATCGCACCTAAAAACAAGATGGGAAATTCCATTAGTTTTAATAAGGTGGGCGATGAAAAGAACTTGCGAATGTGCTTATAAAAAGACGAAAAGACATCGATGCGAATCGCGTCGATGAGTAATTTAAGGCTTAAAAATTCGGTGATTTTACGGGAAGGTTTCCAAACAAAATTCTGAATACCTACTTTGTATTTATAAGCTGCCTGCTCCATAAATGCATCTAACTGAGCTGCAGCACCCGGTTCATAGGACTCGAATAAGGTTTTTAAGTCAGCATAATTAGCTGGCAAATCGATGGTTTCTGTCTCGGATAAAATAACCGAATAAGAGGGATCTAAGCGAACTAAATCGTAATAATCTGAGGGCTTTTTACCAAAACGTCCGAAATACGTCTCAAAAATATCAGGCATCCAATACCAGGATGGACCCATATCAAACGTAAAACCAGTAGATTGAAATACACGGGCACGACCACCTGCATGATCATTTTTCTCCAAAATTTGGACATCATATCCTTTCGTGGCTAATTCCGTTGCAGCTGAAAGTCCAGAAAAACCTGCTCCTATGACGACTACTTTTTTCATAATTTCTTCTAATTTAACAAATATACCGATTCTTCTTTTGGCCCAATGCCAAAAAAGAAAAAGCCAGATAAAATCTGGCTTTTTAACTTCTTTCTGTTAACCAAAAAACTAATCAAAACCTATTAAAAACTTTAAGCATACATGTGGAGATGGTTTTTTAAATCCCTTCTCGCCATAAAAATTCTATTTTTAACCGTACCAATAGGTAGGTCTAATTCTTCTGCAATCTCATGGTATTTAAACCCCTCAAAATACAACATAAAGGGTACTCGGTACATGGAATCAATTTTTGATAAGGCAGATTGAATATCTTCACTGATGAAAGAGTTCACCGCATTATTTTCTTGAAGCGACTCCATCGAATTAATATAATGTAGATTATCAGTCGTATCGATGAAGGTATTACGACGCACCATTCTTTGGTACTGCGTGATGAACGTATTCTTCATGATCGTGAATAACCAAGCTTTCAGGTTTGTCCCGTCTTGGTATTTGTCACGATTTGTGAAAGCTTTTACTAAAGTGTCTTGCACAAGGTCATTTGCATCATCTCCGTCTTTCGTCAAACGAAGTGCGAAAGGGCGTAAAAACTTTGAGAAAGTGCCTATTTGGTAAGTAAACTCAAGAGCTGTCATATTGATCATCTATTTTGTTCAACAAATTTATAAAAAGATTAAACAAAACAAATATTTTGTTTAAAAAATTTAAAAAAAGATTAAACAAAATTTTTGTAGTCCTGATTTGTGCATTCATCGACAGAGGAAGGGGGTTGATCGTTTAGGTCAAGGAAGATTCGGTTAAAAGGTGGATTTAGCCTATCTTTAGACCTATTTGTCTCATGAAATACCTTTTAATTCTTCTCGCATTTCTACCTTTCAATGGCGTCGCGCAAACGAATTGTCACTGCACGTTAAAGGGTGTAGTCTCTTCAAAGGAGAATAAAGAAAAAGTCCCAGGGGCGTATGTTTATATCAAAGGAACAAATAAAGCGACCATATCAGATGCAAAAGGAGCTTTCGTCATCAAGGACCTTTGTCCTGGTAAATACACCATCATTTGCCAGATGGCGAGTTTCGATCCTATAGAAACCACCATTAACCTAGAGGATGAACATCAAGAAGACTTTCTTTTGTCTACGCATGATGAGCATTTACAAGAGGTTCTTGTCCAAGGTCATAAACATGAAATTACGTCTCAATTAAAGTCAGAATTAACTGCTGAAGAACGCTCGCAACGGGATGGCCTTTCGTTAGGCGAAATGCTGAAGGGCTTACCTGGGGTACAAAGTTTGCAAACGGGAAGTACGGTTTCTAAGCCCATTATCCATGGATTGCATTCAACTAGAGTTGTTGTTTTAAATCAAGGCGTCAGACAAGAAGGCCAAAACTGGGGTAGCGAACATGCGCCTGAAATCGATCCCTTCGTCTCTAAAAGAATCCAAGTGATTAAAGGTCCTGCGGGCTTGCGCTACGGTGGGGATGCCATTGGCGGAATTATTCTCCTGGAACCTAACGCGCTACCTGACACAGCTGGAATTAAAGGTAACCTAGAAAGCATTTATTTCACTAATGGCAGACAAGGGGTGATTTCAGGCATGCTAGAAGGTGGTTTGCCTCGGTTGAAGGGATGGGGTTGGCGCTTGCAAGGGACTTTTAAAGAGGCTGGTAATATTCAAACAGCTGATTATTATTTAAGTAATACAGGAATCAAAGAGGAGAATTTTTCAGGTGCCCTCGGTTATTCCGCTAAAAGAGGGGGAGCCGAGTTCTTTTTCAGCCGTTTCCACAGTGTAATCGGTATTTACGAGGGATCTCACATTGGGAATATTTCCGACTTAGAACGCTCAATCGCCTTAAAAAGACCCTTAGCTGCCTTTACTCCAACTGATTTTATACGAGGCATTAATCGCCCTAATCAAGATGTTTGGCATGATTTGGCTAAATTAAAAGGGCATTATTCTCTTCCAAACAATAGTAGTTTTATCGCCACCCTAGCAACCCAATCCGATGAAAGATGGGAGCTTGATGTCTTGAGAGCGGGTAAGAATATTAATACCCTACGTTTCAATTTAAATACATGGAGCGGTGAATTACTCTTCGATGAAACCAACACCGCGAAAAAATGGAAAGCAAAAGCGGGGATTACCTTCTTGGATCAAACTAATTTAACCTCAGGAAAAAGTGTGCTAAGCCCTAACTTAACCACTAGTTTACTGCCCAACTTTAGCTTACAAAACAAGGGCGTTTTTGTGATGGAAAGGCGAGTGACCGAAAAATGGGAGTTTGAATCGGGCCTCCGCTATGATTGGAGGGTCATCGAAACTTACCGACCGAAAACTAATTTTTCGTCTACCATTCTTCGAGAAATGCAAACCTTCCAGGGGCTATCGGGCAGCTTAGGATTGACACATCATTGGAATAACAGAACAGAATCGCAACTTACCCTTTCGCGCGCTTTCCGCGCTCCGGGAGGAAATGAACTTTACTCGAATGGGGTCCACCATGGGGCAGGCGCCTTCGAGGTAGGGGATCCTACATTAGCGGGGGAGACAGCCTATAACGTAAGTTTGAGCACAAATTATAAGCAAGAAAATTGGGAAATAGAGTTGGGTTTGTACACGAACCACATCCAAAATTTTATTTACCTGAAACCAGAAGTGGTGGATGGAATTGCCCGTTACGCAACAACTGTTCGGGGTGTGTTCCCTATTTTTAGCTACCAACAAGTAGATGCGCGTTTTCAAGGAATTGATTTTCAGACATCCTACACCGTGAATGCGCATTGGTCCATTCAACAAAAAACGAGCCTAGTTCGCGCCTTTGATACACGCAATACGACCTACTTAGTAGGTATTCCGGCGGATCGATTTGACTATACCGTACGTTATGGATTTAATAAGAATAACGCCTATTTGAGCGGGGGTGTTACCCAAGTTTCTACTCAAACCCGGGTGGCGGCTGGCACAGACTATTCTGAACCACCGGCTGGCTATTTCTTGGTTAACCTGAACGGAGGGGTAAATGTGGGAAAAGTGGAAATAGGGCTTCGAGTTACTAATGCGCTAAATACAGCTTACCGAGATTACCTCAACCGTTTCCGGTATTACGCGGATGATCAAGGACGCAATATCAGCTTAAAAGTGGGCTACAAATTTTAGCGGCGAAGCCAGGATTCAGGGTTTTGGCGTACCGTATTTTTCCAAACCTGGAAGTTAATCTCTGCCGTCCCATCATCATCTGAAGCAACAGAACCGATTCTTTGACCTGTTCTCACGCGCGTTCCCACACTAACTGAAACATTAGCAAGCTTGCTATAAACGGTAAAATAATCACCGTGCTGAATCGCCACCACCATATTGATGCCTGGAATATTTACCACCGACTGCACTATCCCATCATAGACAGAATGTACTGGTGAGCCCGGCGAAGTTTGAATATCTATCCCATTATTATTGATCATCACTCCCTTTAAAAGTGGATGTTTGTGCACCCCAAAGTGATCCGAAATAAAACCAGACGGAACTGGGAACGGCATACGACCTCGTAAAGCAGCGAAGGAACTTGCAAGTTTCGCCTCATCGGCGTTCATATAATAGGTATTGCTTTCGATCTTCTTCTCTTCCGCGGGTGCTGGCTCGGCTTTTGGCTTCTTAACCTCTGCCACTGCCGCTTTTTTCTCCTCCTTAGGTGCGTCTTTCTTTTCTGATTTAGCATCTGATTTTGTCTCAGCTACAATCTTCGTTGCCTCCCCCTTCTTTATTTCTGGTAAGGCAGGTTT
>CANLVU010000072.1 GCA_947494535.1 Cytophagaceae bacterium | reverse complement strand
TGCGACTGTATTTAAAACCTCTTTCAATCGCAAAAATCTCTATTACGAGATCCGATCAAAGAAGGATATCGACAAGCAATTAATCCGTTTCATTAAATCCCATAACGGGAAAGCGGGTATTATTTATTGTCTTTCAAGAAAGCGCGTAGAAGAAATTGCCGAATTATTGCACGTGAATAGCGTGAAGGCGCTTCCCTACCACGCCGGTCTAGAGCCGCAGGTGAGAATGGCGAATCAGGAAGCTTTCTTGAATGAGGAAGTGGATGTAATGGTGGCGACGATTGCTTTTGGGATGGGAATTGATAAACCAGATGTGCGTTTTGTGATTCACTATGATGCCCCTAAGTCGTTAGAGGGCTATTATCAGGAAACGGGGCGTGCAGGTCGCGATGGTTTAGATGGAACTTGTATCCTATTCTATACCTACGATGATATATTGAAATTAGATAAGTTTAATAAAGATAAAGCCGTTACGGAGAAGGAGAATGCCAAAATTCTTCTGTCTGAAATGGTCTATTACACGAATTTAGGGGTTTGTCGGCGCAAGCAATTACTCCACTATTTTGGGGAGCACATGGCAGAAAACTGCGGCTTCTGCGATAATTGTATGCACCCGACCGCTACGTTTAAGGCGGAAGATGAAGTGAGCCTCGTGTTGAAAGCGGTGCAGCAAACTGGCGAACAATTCGATGCGGAACACATCGCTGATTTCTTAGAGGGTAAATCGAATTCTTTTATCCAGAGCCACGAACAGGAGAAATTATCCTTGTACGGCACAGGGAAAACAGTTTCATGGATCTTACCTGATGTCGACGAAGAAGATGAGGATGACGAGGATGCAGACGGAGACGAGGACGTTCCTAAGAAGCCGAAAATGCGGAAAACAGCATCGAAACCGGTGCCCATCGAAGATGAAAAATCTGCTTGGATTTCCTTCATTAAGCAAATGGCCATTTTCGGGCTATTAGATAAGGATATTGAAAACTACGGAGTTCTTCGTTTAAGCGCGTCAGGACAAGCTTTCTTGAAGGAATCTTTCCCTATAACGTTCTACAGAGACCACGACTACGAAAAAGAGGCGGAGCCTACTGAAAACGATGAAGATGGTGCGGCATTAGGTGCGAAAGCTTATGATGATGCCCTTTTCGAAATTCTGAAAACCCTACGCAAGAAAATTGCGAAAGAGAAAAATTTGCCTCCTTACGTTATTTTCCAAGACCCTTCTTTGGAAGAAATGGCCACCACTTATCCGACTACACAGGACGAAATGGCCCAAATCAACGGGGTGGGAATGGGTAAAGTCGTGAAATTTGGTAAACCTTTCATCGAAGTAATTAATCGCTATGTAGAGGAAAACGAGATCGAAACGGCGAAAGAAGTCGTGGTTAAATCGACTGTGAATAAGTCCAAAATCAAGATTTACATCATCCAACAAGTGGATCGCAAAATCGACTTAGATCTAATCGCTGAACAAAAAGAGGTGAGCATGGCGGAATTGATTGAGGAAATCGAGACCATTTGCTTCTCTGGAACGAAACTGACCCTGGACTATTACATAAATCAGGTCATCGAGCTAGATAAACAAGACGAGATCTACGAATATTTTATGTCTGCGGACACAGATGACATCGCGGACGCATTAGAAAATTGTGAAATTGAAGATGTGACCGAAGAGGAACTTCGGTTAATGCGTATTAAGTTTTTAAGTGAATTAGCCAATTAATCAATATATGAACGTTTTAATTTTAGGTGCTGGAGGCCGTGAACACGCATTTTCTTGGAAGATTAGCCAAAGCCCTATCCTAGGTAATTTATACATTGCCCCGGGTAATCCGGGAACCGCTCAATGCGGAACGAATTTAGCCATCGGCGTGACCGATTTTGAAGGAATTGTGGCGGCCATTCGCGCACATGACATTGGATTAGTGGTAGTAGGTCCAGAAGAACCCTTAGTGAAAGGTGTTCGGAACTTTATCGAATCTCACGACGATCTAAAACACGTAGGTATAGTAGGACCTGGCGCAGACGGAGCCCAAATCGAAGGCAGCAAAGACTTCTCGAAGAACTTTATGCACAAGTACGGCATTCCTTCGGCAGCCTCTCAAACATTTACGAAAGATACGATTGCAGATGGCCTAGCCTATCTTCAAAAACAATCGCTTCCCATCGTGTTAAAAGCAGATGGTTTAGCGGCTGGGAAAGGGGTGATTATCGCATTAACTCTTCAGGAGGCGGAAACAGCTTTGAATGAGATGCTTTTAGACGCGAAGTTTGGCGATGCGAGTTCCAAAGTTGTGATCGAACAATTCCTGCGTGGCATCGAATTATCCGTTTTTGTCCTTTCCGATGGAGAAAATTACGTCATACTTCCTGAAGCGAAAGATTATAAGCGCATCAGCGAAAATGACGAAGGCTTAAATACCGGAGGTATGGGAGCGGTTTCACCGGTTCCATTTGCGAATGCAAAATTCATGGAGGTCGTGAAACAAAAGGTGATCGAACCTACGGTGAAAGGATTAAAAGCCGAAAATATTGACTACAAAGGATTCCTCTTTATTGGTTTAATGAACCACGAAGGGGAGCCTTATGTCATCGAATACAATGCTAGAATGGGAGATCCCGAAACCGAGGTAGTTTTACCTAGAATCGAATCAGATTTCCTATCTTTGTTAATTGCAGCCTCTAATGGCACGCTGAGCGAACAAAAAATTTCTATCTTGGACCAATTCGCTGTTACTACGATGTTAGTCGCGGGGGGATATCCAGAAGAATACCGCAAAGGCGATGTCCTATCAGGGCTAGAAAAAGTGGAAGATGCAATCATTTTCCACGCAGGAACAACGTCGAAAGACGGTGAAATTAGTACCAGTGGTGGCCGTGTAATGGCGCTAACTGGAACTTCGAATACCTTGGAAAGAGCGATCCAGAAATCACAAAAGGCCGCCCAAACCATTCAATTCGAAGGTAAAAACTTTAGAAGAGACATCGGATTAGATGTATTAAGATATGGCATGTAAATCGTGTTCCAGTGGATCTTGTGGATCTGCCAGCGAAACTGGTGAGGTAAAAGGCTGCCAAAGTAATGGGGGCTGTGGCACCGGTGGCTGCAATAAAATGAACGTCTTTGACTGGTTGTCAGACTTAGACGTCCCTTCTTTTCAACGCTTCCACATTGTGGAAGTGAAATTCAAAGGAGGCAGAAAAGAATACTTCCGCAATGTAGATCAATTAGAACTTCATACAGGAGACTCAGTGATGGTCGATTCGAGCAGCGGAACCCAGCTAGGCGTTGTTTCCCTTCAGGGAGAACTCGTTCGGCTTCAATTGTTAAAGAAGAACATTAAAGACGACGATAAGGTCAAAACTATCTTCCGAGTAGCCACAGATAAAGACATCGAAAAGCATGAGCTATCGATGGCGCGCGATTTACCCACCATGTACCGCGGCCGTCAAATCATCCACGATTTAAAGATAAATATGAAATTATCGGATGTAGAATTCCAATCCGATGGATCAAAAGCGATCTTCTATTATTCTTCCGAAGACCGCGTCGATTTCCGTGAATTAATCAAATTACTCGCGACCGAATTCAAGATTCGGGTCGAGATGAAACAGATTTCATTACGTCAAGAAGCAGGTAGATTAGGAGGAATAGGGGTTTGTGGACGCGAATTATGCTGTTCCACCTGGCTAACTGATTTTAAAAACGTGACCACTTCAGCAGCACGCTACCAAAATCTTTCCCTCAACCCAGTCAAATTAAGTGGCCAATGCGGGCGCTTGAAATGCTGCTTGAATTACGAATTAGAGACTTATATGGATGCCCTGAAAAGCATTCCAACGATTGAAGGTCGACTAAAAACTAAACGCGGGGAAGCCGTCTTGCAAAAGACAGACATCTTTAAGCGAATGATGTGGTTTGGCATTGTAGGTGAAGAAGCTATTTGGATTCCTGTAAGCTGCGATCGCGTAGCGGAAATCGTTGACTTAAATAAGAAAGGCATTATTCCAGAGTCGTTTGAGGATCTGAATCCAGATGCTCCTACGGTGGAAAAACCAACTTTATCTGAGCTAAATTCTGATTTAGAGCGGATGGATAAGAAATATGGCGGGGTAAAATCGGGTAATCGCAACAACCGAAATAACAGAGGTAATCGTGACGGTGGAAATCGCGGACCACGCTCAGAAGGTCAAGACCGCGGACCACGTCCAGATAGAGGACCTCGTCCTCCGCGACCAGAAGGTGAGAATCGTGGACCACGTCCTGAAGGACAAGACCGTGGACCGCGTCCTGAAAGAGGACCGCGTCCAGACCGCGGACCGCGTCCGCCTAGACCTGAAGGTGAGAACCGTGGACCTAGACCAGAAGGCGAAAATCGTCCGCCTAGACCGCCTCGTCCAGAAGGACAAGAACGCGGACCTCGTCCTGAAGGACAAAATCGTCCGGAAGGAAGTATTCCAGCATCAGATGGTGGAACGGCCACACCTAAACCATTCAAGAAGAAAAAGAAATTCAAACCAAGACCTCCGAGAGATGGTGCAGCGCCTACCCCTGAAGCTTAGTCTAGGATTCATTTTCCTGTTGGAGCTGTTGTTTTTTGCCTGTAGTGATTCCGGTGTGGTTATTGATGAGTCTCATGACTTTCCTACATCTGGATGGATACAAAAACAACCTATGCATTTTAATGTAAGAATTCCGGTTGATTCCGCAAGTTATGCCCTGTATGTAGTGGTACGCCAAAACAACGCCTATCCATTTTACAATTTGTATTTCAGCCCTAGCATTTTAGATGAAAGCGGCAAAACACTCCAAAGAGGATTAGCGGAAGCGATTTTATATGACCCGAAAACGGGAAAGCCGAAAGGCGCCGGTTTTGGCGATATCTACGAGAAAAAATTCCTAGTATATCCGGCCTTGCAATTTCCCAAAAAGGGGGCCTATAAAATCCAAATTGAACAATCGATGCGTGTGGATACACTGGCAGGAATGGTTTCTATTGGGCTGCTTTTAGAAAAAAACTAGCATGGCAAAAATAGACGATATCGATAAAAAGATTCTCTCGTTTCTACACGAAGATGCGTTCCTTTCTAATAAAGAAATGGCGCAACGACTAGGAATGAGCGCCACCCCTATCCATGAGCGAATTAAACGAATGGAAAAAGAAGGTGTGATAACGGGATATCGAGCGATGATTAACCCTGCAAAACTGGGTAAAACGTTAACAGTTTTTTGTGATATCTCTTTAAAAGAACATGCTGCAGCGTATTTGAACCAATTCGAAAAGGATGTAATGAACCTAGAAGAAGTTGCAGAATGCTATTGCGTCTCTGGCCAAAGTGATTTTCTACTTAAAATTGTGGTCGCAGATATGGATGAATACCGCGAATTCATATTGCACAAATTAGCAAGCATAAAAAATATTGGCAATGCACAGAGCCATTTCGTCATGAACGAAGTGGAAAATGAGCACTTTATGCCCTGGATTTCAAATTCTTTAACCAATTAAGCCTATAAGTTAGGGTAAGCTTTTCCTCGGATTTGATTACCTTAGTGTGAAAACCTATTACTATGAATAAAATTACGAAGACTATCTTGTCGGTATTGACCATTGCCTTGATCTTGGGTTTGGCGTTTTATCCGAAGATTAAAAAGACTTTTTTCGCTGCTGAAACGAAGGAAAAAGGGAAAGAAAAAGGCGGCCCAGGAGGCAAAGGAGGTAAAACGGCCGTGATTGTGACCGTAGTAAAATCGACTCGTTTAGATGATATGATTAGTTCGACGGGATCTATATTACCTAATGAAGAGGTCGAAATTCGTTCAGAAATCGCTGGACGTATCATTTTACTTAATATTAAAGAAGGTGATGTAGTGGCTAAAGGCACTGTTTTACTACGTATCAATGACGATGATTTACAAGCGAGACTTCGAAAACTAGGCTTCAATAAAAAGCTAGCTGAAGATAATGAGGCTCGCCAAAAGATCCTTCTTCAAAAAGAAGCCATCTCACAACGTGAATATGATATATCCGTGAACTCGGTCAATACCATTTCTGCGGACATCGAAGACCTAAAAGCCCAAATCTTAAAAACCACTTTGCGTGCACCGTTCGCGGGAAGAATTGGTTTCCGCTACGTGAGTATGGGAAGTTATATTTCTCCAAGCACACAAATTGCTACATTGACAAACACGAATCCAGCGAAAATTGAATTCTCCATCCCAGCGAAATACGCGACTCAAGTAAAAAATGGGGGAACCATCGAATTTATGACGGAGAACGAGGAGAAGACCTTTACGGGTCGCGTTTATGCCATCGATCCGAAGATCGACCCACAGACTAGAACCTTGCAAATTCGTGCACAATCACCTAATCCAGGAAATCAATTAGTTCCTGGAGCCTTCGCAAAAGTGAATTTGATCTTAAAAACAAAAGGATCAGCCATTTTGATTCCGACCGAATCAGTGATTCCTGAGGCAAAAGGTAACAAGGTATTCATCGTTAAAAATGGCAAATCTGTTTCCACGAAAGTGACATTAGGAACGCGCGGTGACAAGACAGTTGAAATTTTAGATGGTTTAGCTATTGGAGATACCTTAATTACGAACGGTATCATTCAAGTGAAACCAGACGGGGATGTAGAAATTAAAGAAGTCGTAAAATAAACTAGCTATGGCATCTTTCTCAGAGATTAGTATAAAAAGACCGGTACTTGCGATTGTGATGTCCATCACAATCATTGTATTTGGTATCATCGGATATACCTATTTAGGTGTTCGGGAATATCCTTCCGTAGATCCGCCAGTAGTAAACGTGCAAACGTCCTATACTGGAGCAAATGCAGATATTATTGAATCCCAAATCACGGAGCCTTTAGAGGAATCCATTAACGGTATCGCTGGTATTCGTACCCTCTCCAGCTCAAGCCGCGATGGACGTTCCAGTATCACCGTGGAGTTTGACTTATCAGTTAACATCGAAGATGCAGCGAACGACGTACGTGACCGGGTATCACGCTCGATGGGGCAATTGCCTAAGGACGTAGACCCTCCTATCGTGGCGAAAGCGGATGCGGATGCTAACCCTATTTATAACATTAACGTATTCTCGTCTACGCGTAACTTACTGTCATTAAATGAATTAGCTACACGTAACATCAAGGAAAAGTTTCAAACGATTCCAGGCGTAAGCTCTGTCCAATTATGGGGCGAGCAGAAATATGCCATGCGTTTACACATCGATCCAGAACGCTTAGCGTCATTCCGCTTAACGGCGCCTGATATTGTGAATGCTTTGGCCAAACAAAACATCGAATTGCCTTCAGGTAGTATCGAAGGGGCTAATACGGAATTGACGGTGAGAACACAAGGTCGCATGACCACCGAAGAGGATTTCAATAATTTGATTATCAAAGAAGAAGGGGACCGTTCAGTAAAATTCTCGGATGTGGGAAGGGCTGAACTTTCACCAGAGAATAATAAGACCTTCTTTAAGCGGGATTTAAAGCCGATGATTTCCATCGCCGTTATTCCGCAACCAGGTTCAAACCAAATTCAAATCGTTGATGCCATCCACAAAAAAGTAGAACAAATTCGCTTGACTTTGCCAGCTGACGTGGAGATGAAAGAAGGTTTCGATAACACAAAATATGTTCGAAAATCGATTGAAGAGGTAGAGGAAACGATCTTGACAGCGATTTTATTAGTGACCATCATTATCTTCTTATTCCTTCGTGACTGGAGATCAACCATCATTCCATTAACCGCTATTCCGGTCAGTTTGATCGGGGTGTTCTTCTTTATGTATTTAGCGGGCTTCTCTATCAACGTATTGACCTTATTAGGTATCGTACTTTCGATTGGACTCGTGGTGGATGA
The DNA here is from genome assembly GCA_947494535.1 of Cytophagaceae bacterium. GTDB lineage: Bacteria > Bacteroidota > Bacteroidia > Cytophagales > Spirosomataceae > Aquirufa. Next base: position 935 of record CANLVU010000072.1, on the reverse strand, counting down.
CGCGATTGTGGTATTAGAGAACATTTATACCAAAATAGAAGAGGGTCTTAGCCCTTGGGAAGCCGCGGTCGAAGGGTCTAAAGAGATCTATTTTGCCGTCATTTCGACGACTGTTACCCTTGCTGCGGTATTCTTACCGGTGATTTTCTTACAAGGAATTACGGGGCGTTTGTTCCGTGAATTCGGAATTGTGGTGGCTGGTTCTGTGATTATTTCTGCCTTTGTTTCCTTGACCTTAACTCCGATGTTAAGCTCGCGTTTATTAAAAGGAAACCATACGAAACCCTGGTTCTATACCGTAACCGAACCCTTCTTTGTTGCTTTAACAAAAGGATATCAAGATTCGCTAGCCGCCTTTATTAAGATTCGCTGGATGGCTTGGGTGATTATGTTCTCCTTGTTTGGCATTATTTATGCTCTATTTAAATACGAAGCGATTCCATCTGAATTAGCTCCTTTAGAGGATCGGGGTGGTCTTCGTGTGAACGCGGTGGCTCCAGAAGGGGCAACTTTTGAATATATGTTGAACTATACGGATGAGATGGCCAAATTCTTAATAACAGCCATCCCTGCTAAAGAACGCTATGCCGTTTACTCGATTACCTCCCCTCCTTTTGGGAATGGTGGATCGAATACGGGATCCATGCGTGTCATCTTATCGGACCCAGAAGGTCGCAGAACGCAGCAACAAATTGCGGAAGAAATTCAGCCGAAGATTAAGAAATTTACGGGTGCGCGTGCTACTTTAATTCAAGAACCTACCCTTTCTACAGGTCAGCGAGGGGGTGGCGGTCTGCCAGTGGCTTTCGTTATTCAAGCATCAACCTTCGAAAGCTTAAAAAAGAATATCCCCTTGTTCATGGCTAAAGTACGCGAGAGTTCGAAGTTCGAGGTGGCGGATGTGAACCTTCGTTTTACGAAGCCAGAATTACGCC
>CANLVU010000071.1 GCA_947494535.1 Cytophagaceae bacterium | reverse complement strand
TCTAAATTAATCGATCACCGGCGTGTATTAGAGGTACTATTAGCGGAATTAAATGCCGAAAAATACCAAGAAATTGATACGTGCAAAATCGCCGAATACGTCGCGCATGAAATAAAAAACACCTATATTTGAGGTTTGAAAAGGAAAAGAGATTCATGGGAGAATTAAGCGTAAGCAAAGAGATTATATTAGGTGCCTTAAGTACCGTTCAAGAGCCAGATCTGAAGAAGGATTTAGTGACCTTGAATATGATTAAAGACGTGGAATTAGGTGTAGGGGAAGTTCGTTTCACCGTTGTATTAACAACACCTGCCTGTCCACTAAAAGAGAAGATTAGAAAAGATTGTGAGGATGCGATTCACAACTTAGTGCATCCAGACTTAAAAATCGTCATTAATATGACTGCCGAAGTCACTTCCTTGACTTCAAAAGACCCCCTAATTCCTGGCGTAAAAAATGTGATTGCCATTGCCTCCGGAAAAGGTGGCGTAGGAAAATCTACCGTAACGGCGAACTTAGCCATGGCCTTGAAAAATGCCGGAGCGAAAGTGGGTATTTTAGATGCAGACATTTCTGGACCTTCGATTCCCGTGATGTTTGGCGCAGAAGATTTACAACCCTTAGTAACGGAAGTAGACGGCAAAAACCGCATACAACCGATTATGCAATACGGTATCAAGATGATCTCGATGGGCTTTTTAGCTCCTAGCGAAAGTCCAGTACCTTGGAGAGGGCCAATGATGACGCAGGCTTTACGTCAGTTCTTTGGCGATACGAACTGGGACGAATTAGACTATTTATTGATCGACCTTCCTCCTGGAACTTCCGACATCCATTTAACATTAGTTCAGTTAATCAAATTAACGGGCGCAGTGATTGTAACGACTCCTCAAAAAGTCGCTCTTTCTGATGCTACAAAAGGTTTGGCCTTCTTTAAACAAGCAGGAATCAATGTACCTTTATTAGGGTTAGTAGAAAATATGTCCTATTTCACTCCGGCAGAATTACCTGAAAACAAATATTATTTGTTTGGTAAGGATGGCGGAAAGCAATTAGCCGAAAAATATGCGGTCCCTTTCTTAGGCGAGGTTCCTTTAATTCAGGCGATACGTGAAGCGGGAGATGAAGGAAAACCGATTGCCTCTACAGAAGGGCCAAGTGCAACAGCATTTGCCTCCATTGCCGCTAATTTAGCCCAACAAGTAGCCATTTCGAACGCAAAAAATCAAGCCTCTTAATATGGAAAACCACCCACTACATGCTCGCATTCAAACAGCGCTAGACAGTATTAGACCCTATTTAGTGGCCGATGGAGGCAATGTAGAAGTAGTCGAAATCACTCCCGATAACGTGCTTAAACTAGCACTAACGGGCAATTGTCAATCTTGCAATATGTCAACGATGACTTTTAGAGCAGGCGTCGAAGAGGCTATACGCAAAGACGTCCCAGAAATTACAGCAGTAGAAGAAGTAAAACCCTAATAGGCATATGATGCGGATAGGAATATTTTTTGGCGGCCCCGCGCGTGAACGGGAAATCAGTTTTTTAGGCGGCAAAACCGCGATGGCCCACCTGAACAAGGCCTTGTTTCAGCCTATCCCCGTTTTCGTGGATAGTTTAGGTAACTTCATCTTGATCAAGGAAGAACTCATTTTCGAGGAGTCTATTCGCTCTTTTTACCCACCTCAACGACTTCAAACTGCTCCCTTTAACGTATATATCGAGTCGTTGCCTGATGCGGATGCAACAGCACTCTTACAAGAGGTCGGAACAATCATTCAACCGGCTGAATTTGCGAAGCACTTTGACTTTGCCTTCATCGCCATGCACGGTCCTGGCGCAGAGGACGGCAGCATTCAAGGACTTTTAGAGTGGTATAACATTCCTTATTCCGGCCCAGGTGTTCTAGGTTCTGCGATCGGGATTGATAAGGCGAAACAAAACGAATGGCTTCAAAAATCCGTTGGTTTAGAGAAGAAATTCTTTGTTTTGCAGCGTGACGATTATAACAAATACGGAAGAGAGACCCTTTTTGAGCAAGTAAAGAAAGAAATCGGCATTCCTTTTGTGGCCAAAGCTCCACACCAAGGATCCTCCATCGGCCTTGCCTTCGTGAAAGACGATTCACTCGAGGTGTTCGATCAAGCTATCAAAAAATGTCTATTCATCGAGGAAATTTACCGCGAAGAGTGGATTACATTAGACGAAGACGCGCAGGTAACTTTGTTACAAAAAATGGTCAACCTAGACGAGGGAATCGGATTCCCAGTCGTTTTCCAAAAACAAGTGTATTACCATCCTGCAAACCTTTTAGAAGCCCTTCGGGAGTACTTCACCCATACGGTAACAAAAGCAAGCATTCAATCCATTCACTCAGAAGATGCCATCTTATTGGAATCCTTCGTGAACGGAAACGAATTCAGCTGCGGCGTCATCCAAACCCCAGCTGGAAAAGCAGTGGCGCTCCCTCCCACCGAAATCGTCATTGACGAATCCGTAGAAGTGTTTGATTTTAATGCCAAATACAAATCAAAATTAACGCGCAAACGTATCCCAATGCACGCCAGTTTGACTCACCTCCAAGTGATTCAAGCACAGGTAAAGCAAGCATTTGAAGACTTAGGCTTTGGGGTTTGCACCCGCATCGATGGATTCTTGGATACGAATGGAGTGGTCGTTTTACATGACCCAAACACGATTCCAGGAATGTCACCAAGCTCGTTAATCTTCAAGCAAATGGCCGAAATTGGTCTAAATGTGACCGATTCGTTAACTTATTTTGTCCGTCAATCAATTCGCGAGCGCTTAAGAACAGGTAAAAACTACTATTTCTTGTGCCAACAATTAAAGTCATTAGATGAAGCCATTGCAGCGGCCTTACAAGCAAAAGCAGCGCAAGAAGTTCAAGTTTTAGAGATCAGTGGTGCGAACGATGAGGCATTAGAAGCTAGCTTCCAAGCCATCAAGGCACAAGCAGCAGAATTAGCCGCTCTTGGAACGGAGAACGTCCGCGTTTGTACTCCTTTGGAAATCGAAGAAGGCGAAACATTACTTCCCTTGCACGTCGCACATTTAAGTAAAGATTCAGCCAAAGAAATGTTAGAAGCCATCAAAACGGGAGTTCATCCCTTGATCGCACACACAAGAGAAGCAGCTATCGACATCACTAAATTCTACACCAATGTCTAGTACAGAACTTAACCCATTACAATACCCGATAGGGAAATACAAAAATCCAGAGGTCATAACGCCAGAAATTAGAGCCGATTGGATCAAAACGATTGCCTCTACGGCAGACGATTTGGCTGCACTTTTGAAGGATGTCGATGAAACCTTGCTAGAGAAACCATACCGCGAAGGCGGCTGGTCTGCTCGCAAAGTGATCCACCATTTAATGGATAGCCACATGAACAGCTATATTCGTTTCAAAATGGCCCTGACGGAAGACAATCCGACCATCAAACCCTATGATGAAAATGATTGGGCTGTCATGCCAGATGGCAATGAAGCGCCAATCGCTTGGTCCATCGAGGGAATACGCTACATTCACCTACGTTGGGTATACTTAATGGAAACCTTACAAGAGGAGGATTGGAAGAAAACCTATTTGCACCCAGAACGCGGAATTACGTATCAGCTGGATAAGGTGTTGGGGATTTATGCGTGGCATTGTGAGCATCATTTGAAGCACATAGAAAGTGTGCTTTAGAGTATAGATTATAGATAAGAGAGTAGAGAGAAAAATCTACAGCTCTCTTTTAAAGCATAAAGCACTCTTTTAAAGCATAAAGCACAAAGAATAAAGCATAGAGTTTGAATCGCCTGCGGCGATGCATTCATGAAATGATTAATTATTATAAAAAAAGGGGCTTCAGCCCCTTTTTTATGTATATCAGAAAAGACAAAATGATTAGTTAGATAAAAGATATTGTGTTGAGTGGTTTAGATTTTCACTACAAAAAATCATTGCGCAGCACGATTTTGGTAGTGGAAATCTAAAGTACTCAATGTGAACTTTTATCTAAATGCTTTTTTTTGTTCCATGGCGCCGTCGTATTCACTGCCATCTGAACCGCTAACGCTATCATCAACAGCGTAAAAAGTATTAACACCCAGCGAAAGATTTTTTGGTTCTTGTTCATAGTTGATGCGTGATGGTGGCGGAGCCTTTGGTGATTTCTGACCAGGAATTAAGACCGGGGAAATGCAAAGATACACAACCGGCGGTTTCCATTTGGATCATATCGCCTGTTAAATAAGAGGCTAGATAAGAAATAGACGGATTATGAGCTACTAGATAAAGGATAGGTTCTGTCCGTTTTGCGATTTCAGTCAAATAATCGGGGCCGCTAGAGATATACCAAAATTCAGCTAACTCGAATTCTGAGAAGGGCTTACCCAATAATTCAGCTGTTTCGCGTGTGCGAATGGCATCGGAAATCAACCAAAATCCTGCCGGAAATTGCTTCAAATGCATCCACTCTCCTAGAAGAAGTGCTTCTTCAATTCCTCTTTCCGAGAGATGGCGGCCTTTATCGTCAGCAGTGTGTGGACCCGCATGTGCGTGGCGAATGAGTATGAGTTCCATTATTCGAAATCTGCTGCGGTTAGTAAGGGGAATTTGCCTGATTTGTGTTCGGCACCCATTTTTACATAATGCGGAGGGCCAAATTTCAAGCGATTAATTTGATCTTCGTTTAGGGTCTTGACGACTTTAGCGGGAGTGCCTAAAACGAGGGAAAAGTCGGGAATTTCCATTCCTTCAGTGACTAAGGCATGCGCGCCTATGAGGCAATATTTGCCTACTTTGGCCCTATTTAAAATCGTTGCTTGCATACCTACTAAGCTCCCCTCGCCTATTTCAGCACCATGTACTATCGCTCCATGACCTACCGTTACATTAGGCCCTATAATGGTTTTATCGCCCTCATCTGCATGCAAAACGGCATTATCCTGAATATTGCAGCCTTCTCCTAAATGTATTTCCTCGACATCTGCTCGAATCACAGCGCCATACCAAACAGAGACATCCTTGGAAATAAATACGCGGCCCATTACGCTGGCCGTCGGTGCAATAAAAATCGCCATATGCTTTTTATTTTATTGGCCAAATATACCTTAAATTGCGAATCGATGAAAGAATTCTACGAATTTGGGCTTTGGCAAAAAGAAGATCATATCGCTTCTGTAGGTTGTGGGTATGGCTGGTGGGAAGTGGGATTATGCATGCATTATCCTGCACAGCATCTAGCACTGGTGGATCCACTAGTACAAGACGAGGACATACAAGATAGTATAGACTATTTCACAGAGAAAACGGGTTTAGCCTGGAAGACAGAGGTGGAGGTAAATCCGGCGACTCTTGAAAGAAAGGATCAAATTTGGGTCTTTAATGCCTGGCATGAATTCGAAGATAGAATAGAAATGCTGGCGAAAATATACAAAGGCTTAACCGAAGGCGGTACCGTTATCATCGAAGAAGAAGTCTCCAAAATAGAGCGATCACAACATGATGGATGTGGGAAAGACTTATTTTTCGAAAGAGAAATCATTGAAGAATTCGAGCGAATAGGACTTCACCATGTGGCTACACAAGTAAAAGACGAGGTAGCCGTTTACCTCAAATTCCGAAAATGAAAGCTGTTTTTTAGCTTAAATAAAATCCTTTTCGCAAATTTGCAGCGGAATTAATCACACATGTCAACAATCGAACGTCCCTTTATTATCGGTATCACAGGAGGTAGTGCCTCAGGTAAAACCCTCTTTTTGGGCCGATTAATGGAGCAGTTTGAATCGGACGATATCTGTCTTTTGTCCCAGGATAATTACTACCGTCCCATCGAACACCAAACTAAAGATCACAACGGAATTGAGAACTTCGATCTTCCAGGGGCCATTGACGACAAAGCTTTTGCGGCTGACATCGAACGTTTACAGAATGGAGAGGTAGTAAGTCGTGTCGAATACACCTTCAATAACACCGAGAAAGTACCTGACATGTTGCATTTTCATCCGCGTAAAATTCTAGTTGTGGAGGGGATTTTTGTGTTTCACTTCCCGGAGGTGGCCCAACTTTTGGACCTCAAAATCTTCATCGACGCACAAGATAAAATTAAATTAAAGCGCAGAATCAAACGAGATAATGAAGAGCGCGGATACGATTTACAGGATGTGATGTACCGCTGGAAATACCACGTAAAGCCTACCTACGAAGAATTTATTCGCCCACACAAACGCAGCTGCGATATCGTGATCCCGAACAACCACCACTTTGAAAAAGGACTTGATGTAATCGTTTCTTACTTAAAGAATCAGATCTAGGTTATAATGTAACCCTTTGTTTTCCTGTTGTGCCCGTGCGTGTTTGATAATCAAATAGGCCACATTAATCATATTTCTTAATTCGCACAAAGGCACCGTAATTTTCGATTGGCGGTACAATTCCTCATGCTCTAAATAGATTAACTCTAAGCGATCATAGGCTCTTTTCAACCGGCGATCTGTCCGAACTATCCCCACGTAATTCGACATAATTGACTCTAACTCGCGGGTCATCTCCGTAACTAGGACCATCTCCTCCGGATGGCGTGTACCCTCGTCATTCCAAGATGGAATTCTGTCTGGCAAGACCTGCGTTCCGTATTCGGAAACAGACTTTTCAAAGGCCCGGTGCGAATAAACAATGGCTTCTAAAAGGGAATTGGATGCTAATCGATTCGCCCCATGCAAACCCGTAAAGGAACATTCGCCTGCGGCATAGAGATTTTCGATGTTGGTTTGGCTGTATTCATTCACAATAATTCCGCCACATAAATAATGCTGAGCGGGAACGACTGGAATCATTTCTTTGGACATATCGATACCTAACACCTGCAAACAGTGGTTATAAATCATGGGGAAATGCTGTAGAATTTCCGCTTTCGGAATATGCCTAGTATCTAAAAATACGTGATCGGTACCGTGCGTTTTCATTTCCGAATCGATCGCCCGAGCCACAATATCCCGAGGTGCTAAAGACAATCGCGCATCGTACTTTTCCATAAAAGTAGTCCCGTCTTGATTCTTTAAGATTCCCCCGTGACCACGTACCGCTTCCGAAATTAAGAAGGACGGTTTCTTTCCTGGGTTGTACAGAGCAGTCGGGTGAAATTGAATGAATTCCATTCCTTGCACAAAGGCTTTCGCCCGATAAGCCATCGCGATACCGTCACCCGTTGCTATCGTTGGATTGGTTGTCGATTGATAGACTTGACCGATTCCACCCGTCGCAAGAAGCGTCGTTTTCCCTAAAAAAGTTTCAATTTTATTCGTCTTGAGGTTCAAAACATAGACCCCAAAACACTTCTTCCCCGGCGTATCCTTCGTCACTTTCTCCCCTAAATGATGCTGGGTAATTAGGTCCACCGCGAAGTAATGTGTGAAGAAATCGACGCAAACATAGGACTTTACTTTAGCCAATAAGGCACGTTCTATTTCATTTCCTGTGGAATCCTTGTGGTGCAAAATGCGCTTATCTGAGTGGCCTCCTTCTTTGACCAAATCAAAACTTCCATCTGCCTGGCGATCAAATTCTGTACCATATTCAATCAATTCCTTGAGGCGTTCAGGTGCCTCTTTTACCACGATTTCTACCACTTTGCGATCACTCACAAAGTCGCCCGCCACCATCGTATCGTCGATATGTTTTTCGAATGAATCCGCTGTATCCCAAACCGTTGCGATCCCACCTTGTGCATATTTCGTGTTCGTTTCTTCGGCCACGGTCTTCGTTATCAAAGCAATTTTGATGGGAATTTGGCGTTGCTTAAAATAGTCCGCCACCTTTACCGTGTAGGATAATCCTGCAATTCCAGAACCGATGACAATAAAGTCGTATGTAGACATAGGGTTTACTAATGGAATGCAAATTAATCAAAAAGAGCCTTCAAACCGAAATGTGGACTTTATTTTGTAATTTTGCGCCAGTAAATTATATAAACCCTTAAAAATCAATTTATAACAAATGGAACAATCACCTAATAACAATTCAAAAACTGCCCTAATTGTCTTAGCTGTGCTAACGGCGGTATTGGGAGTTTTGTACTTCCGTTCATACCAAACGACGAAAGATCAAGCTACTCAAATTGAACAAAAAGCAACTGAACTAGCTAATACACGTACTTCTTTAGATTCAATCTCTACTCAACTAGATGCTAAGATCGCTGAAATCAAATCTTTAGGCGGCCAAGTAGCTGACTTAGAAGCTTTGAAAGCACAATTAGAACAAGATAAAGCTTCTTTAAAAAGTTCAAATAGAGCTTCTATTGCCTCATATGAAGCAAAAATCAAAGAATACAATGCGGTTTTGACCACAAAGGATGGCGAAATCGTTGAATTGAAAAAACAAAACGGAATTTTAACAGAAGACAACCAAACGTTAACGACTCAGAATACGACGTTAAATACAGAGAATTCTGGATTAAAAAACCAAAACAAAACTTTAGCTGATACGCTAACTTCGGTAAGCGAAAAGAACAAAGAATTAGCACGCAAAGTTAGCATTGCAGCTGCTTTGAAAGCGCAAAATGTGAAAGTGTTAGCGGTTAATGCAAAAGGAAAAGAGACTGAAAGAACTCGTTTGAATGGAAAGAAAATCGAGAAACTGAAGGTGGTTTTTAGCTTAGCAACGAACCCTATTACGAAGTTAGAAAACAAGACCGTTTACATTCGTGTGTTAGACGCTGAAGGGGCTACTTTGTCAGATGAAGCGATCGGTTCTGGCCGCATGACTCAAAATGGAAAAGAGTTAGCCTACACGACTAAGCAAACATTTGAATACACAAATGATGGCCAAACAGTTGCCGTTACCTACCCTCGTGGTCCAGTGGTATACAAGCCTGGTAAGTATTCTGTTGAATTATATGCAGAAGGTTTCCT
>CANLVU010000070.1 GCA_947494535.1 Cytophagaceae bacterium | reverse complement strand
TCATCCAAACAGGTGGAGACCAAGGGGTTGCCATGATTTTAATGGCTGGATTAATCGCGATGATCTGTTGTAATAATGGAATTAAATCAGCTTTGGAAGGCTCCAGGCTAAATTTTCTAGGTTTATCTTCGTACGAAAATACAGTAGCATCTAAATCTGTCGCCCCTACGCCTATTCTTAAAACAGAGATTCCATTCTTGCCAAATAATTCCTGTAATAAAGCGGCTTTATTTGTCGGTTCTAAGGCCTGAATTAATTGGGCGCTTCCCCCTGTTAAGGTAAAACCAAATCCATCCATGCTTTGAAAAGCTTTTTCTGGATGAATGATAATCTTAGCTCCAGAGAAATCGGCAACCAGGTTATCTGTTTTTTGAAAAAACGATTTCTGTTTAGGAAGGCTTAGATACATCTCCGTTTGTGAAAAACAGAAAAGTGGTAAGCTCAAGAACAGCAAAAGTTTTTTCATAGGTTTAAATTTCATTAAAGGTATCGAATATTTACAAAAAAATAAACCGCCTTTTTTAGGGGCGGTTTATCATTTCATGTAGTCGCCTTCGGCTTTGTCGTACTTCGGACTTAGTCGCCTACGGCTTAGTCGTCCTTTGGACTTAGTCGCCTACGGCTTAGTCGTCCTTTGGACTTAGTCGTCCTTCGGACTTAGTCGTCATCCGGACTCATTTCCTCCGTTCTACTTTAGAGAGGAAAGGTATTCCACTACATTTCTAATTTCTCTTTTGCTCATCAAAGCCCCCATCGGCGGCATACCAGATGGTAAGTTTTCTCTTGACTTAATGCGCGTTACAGGAATGCGCAAAGGCTCGGCATCACTAGTTTTTAGTTGCACGAGTTCATCCGTTTCTGAAATGATGGATCCTGAAACTTCTTGGCCGTCTGTTAAGACAAAATTCGTAGTTCCATATCCAGGAGCGATGTGTGCACTAGGCTCGATGAGGGCCTGCAACAATTGCTCTCTCGTTAATCGAGAAGCAACTCCCTTTAAATTAGGACCCACATTGGTTCCTTCTCCACCTACGATGTGACAACGAACACATTGCACCGTTTGGTTATAATTAAACGTATTTCGTCCTTCAATAACGGATCCCCCATACAAGGCTTCTTTGTATTCATCTGTTAATGTCCCTTTCACTTTTAGGGCATCTAATTTTGCCACTAATTTTTCTTCATTACTAGCCTCTACCGCTTCCATTAGATCTAATTTTATTCCTGCAGGAAGTTGATTATCAATCATTTTATCAATCAAATCGGCTAAAATTACTCGTGTGTTTTCTGGTTTCATTTTTGCCAAACTTTGCAAAAGCGATTGCTGCTCTGATTGAGAACCTTTTTCAAAAATAGGTTTCGTGATGACAGGTAAGGCTTCCGCACTTATTTCAATCTTATTTAAGTTGCTCAATGCGATTGCTCTTACCATTTTGCTGGTATCTGCCATCCCTTTCTCTATAATGGAGGCCAGTTTTCCAACTTTAAGTTCAACAATAGAACTTAACATATTTGCTCTTACTTTCGAATTCGTGTTTTTTTCAAAAATGGATATTTGAGTAGAACTAAAATCCGTTAAATTTAATTCAGCTACTAATTTCGACGTAGCAATCAAGACATCTGGATTTTCGGAAGCTAAAAAGGCTGGGATTTTAGGCTGAATTCGGGCAATAACATCTGCAGGATTTCTTTCCAAAACTCCTCTGTGACGACCATCCACCCGATCCATCACCGATGGATTCGCCCAAGAGCCTAAGGTTGCGATCGCTTCAGCACGCAATGCTTCTGAAATGCCGTTTCTTTCTGAATAGGCAATCAATAAATCAATCTCTTTTGCAGTTCCCACACGTAAGCAGGCATTGATCGCTCTTCTGACAATTACTTCAGAGGTAAAACGTGTATCCGCTAAGGTCGCCGCTAAAGCTTGTAAAGCAGAAGGAATTGATTCATCATCGTTAATGGCTCTAGCTGTTTCAGCTACAATGTATTCGTCTGAATCTTTCAAAAAGGCTTGAATATCCGGATGAGCCAAACGACGTAATACTAACACCGCCGCGATACGCAAGGAACGATTAGATGAATTTTGCAAGGCTAATATCGGTTCCACCTGCCCTATTCTACTTAAGGCTAAAACTGCAACGTGACGCAAATAAAGGTCTTTATCCGCATTCGTTTCTACTAATTTTAATAAGGCAGGAATGGCTTTCTCTGAACGAATGCGACCTAAAGCTTGAGCCGCGAAGAAGGAAATACGAGGATTAGAAGATCCCACCAAAGGAATCAATAGATCAACAGAGGAAGCATCAAAGATGTCCCCTAACACTTTAGCTGCTTGTGCAACAATTTCCTCGTCTTTATCTGCTAAATATGGCTGAAGGAAGGCTGCCGATTTCAATTGGCCTAATCCCCAAATACCATGCACACGGGCTAATTGATTCTCCTTTTGCTGAACTGCTTTGATGAAAATATCTGATGCTTTTCTCTCTGCTAATTCATATTGTGCTTTCAAGCGAACACGCTGGTCTGTGTAAAACAACAAATCATACAATTGTGTCACGCTCTGCTTAGTATAATCTTGCTGGATGTATATTTTTGTCTGCTCCCGCTCTTTTTTCAAATCATTCTCCTTATCCTCCACATCGATTTTCCAGATTCGGCCATAGTTTTTCGTATCCCAACCGAATATCCAATCCGATGCATATAACGCGCCCTCAGGACCGAATCGAATCCCTGTGGGTAAAATTCCATTCACCACATCTTCTTCTGATTTGAAGTCAAAAGAAGCCCCTTTTGGTTTAAGATCAAACGCCCATATATGTGAGTTATTCGCATTGCCTACAAACTCTACTAAGAAGAATTTATTCGTCCAGCGCTTCCCTAAAGCTGTTCCAGGGTTCCAAAGCATTCCTGTAGGACCGTTGTGAAAATTACGAATGGGTGGAATAATATAGGCTGCCTGACCTTCCCAATGTGGGACATATAATTTCTCATCCATCCAAACCTTGTACTGATTGTTCCGCGGATCGGTGTATTTTCCGTATTGCCAATTCGAGCGCCAACCTGCATCTGATCCCTCCACCACGTGTACTAAACGCTCACTTTCGTCTGGATGATCGCCATCATTATCGGCGCTAATCAAATTACCATAATTGTCAAAAACGAATTCGTGGGTATTCCGTAATCCAGAAGCAAATACTTCAAATTCAGATCCATCTGGATTGGATCGGACAATCACACCGGAATTAGGGTGTTTGTATTTTTTGCCGTCTATCGCGGTGATGTTTGCACCAATATCGCCTATTTGCCAATATATTTTTCCATCTGGGCCTTCTGTTAATCCTGACATGCCATGACCACCAAAACCAATGTGAACCGCATATCCAGTTGAAATTGACTCCGGATTTGTCCATTGGCCACCTTTATGTTTTAATCGCATTAAATCAGGTCCAATAGCCACAAAAGCATCTTTTTTGCGAACCAATAAACCACCCGCTACATCAGTAACTTCTTCATTAAATCCATTAAATACACGAGTAGACTGATCTGCATAGCCATCCCCATTGGTGTCTTCCACCTTGTAGATTTCTTCTTTCTCTACTTTTAAATCTAACCAGTCATGCGATCCATCCCCATTCATATCGGCTAGCCAGGTATTTTTAGCAGAATTTTCTGGGGCAAAGGTTCGACGTAAAAAGGCTCTTCGATCCTCCACCGTTTGAAAACCGATTGATTCTGTCATCCAATCCCGATGGCCCCGAATATCAAATTCAGAACCCTTATTTCGGTTCGTGCTATTGACAAAAATAGAACCTTTATCATCTACTGCAATGGCCACAGGATCCTGCAAAAGTGAATCTGAAGCCCAAAGCTGAATCGTTAGACCAGGGATGATTTTAATTGGTTGCTTGTCTTTAATGGCTTTGGCATTCCCTACTACCTTACTTTGATCTTCATAGATAATCTTGAATGTATCGTCTTTTCCTTGTTTACTACAAGAAAATAAACTTATTGCGGTGCAAGAAAGTAAGAGGAGTCTTTTCATGTGTGTCATTAATTTTCTTCGTCCATTAAACTACGGCGTTGTTTCGCAGCTTGTTTAGTCGTTTTAAATCGGTAATTAAACGTTAGATTCACGGAAGTTAATCGGCCTTGAGATTCTCCTCTGGTATAAAAACCGGAGCCATCTTTTGAATCTATATAACGAGATTCATAGCGATTAATTCGGGAGTTAAATATATCTAAAATACTTAAAGTAAGTGTCCCATTTCCTTTCAAAATATCTTTAGAGGCGGAGACATCCATCCAAGCAATGTATCCCCGCGTTCCTTGCGGAGTTAGTTGTGGAGCCTCGTAATTGGCTCTTATTTGCAAATCGGTAACTCCTATTTTTATCCGAGAACTATGTCTAGCAAACCAAGAATAGGTATCGCTCGTAAAGGCTGCATTAATATTAGAGGCATCAGCAATGGCTCTGAAAGCATTAAAACTGAGGTCTGCTTTGTAGGCTTTGGAAAAATTCCAAGAGCTAGCAATTTCTAATCCCATCGATTTTTGATTAGATAAATTAGCAGGCAAGGTTCGGGCAAAACCTAAGCTATCTACCGTTCTAAATCGTTCGATTTTGTCAAAGGTTTGGCGATAATATAAGGAGCTACTGATGCTTCCTTGATCGAAGTATTTCAAGTGTCCTAAATCAAATGAATTCGTGAATTCAGGATTTAGATTTGGATTTCCAGAGAAGAAGTTCCGGTTATCGGAGAACGTAACAAAGGGAGTTAAATCACCATAAGTAGGTCTTCTAACCCGTCTTGAATAGCTTAATTGAAATGAATTATCTGGTGTGATCGTATAGGTAAAATGGGCACTAGGGAACAAATTAGCATAGTTTCTGGGGTTCTTCTCCTTGGTTTCCTCCAGTTCTGTTTGGATGTCTGTCGTTTCTGCTCTTAATCCGAATTGATAGGAGAATTTATTTACCTTACTTCCAAAAATTAGATAGGCAGCTGAAATGTTTTCTTGGTAATTAAATATATTATTAAGACCCTGTACTACCGTAAAATTACCCGATGGCTGCTGTTCGGTTACGATATAATCATTGATCATATTTCTGAAACTCGTACGCAGACCCATCTCCAGTTTTGCATCTTTACCGATGGGATTTACATAATCTGCCTGGAGTATCCATTGGCGCTCAAATTCATCATTTAAGGCCTTCTGCACCTTGGAAAGTTCTTGAAAAGGAGATCCATTTGGCTTTTTTCCTATCTGAGTATACAATTGATCAGATCGCTCCCAATAATCTAAGTAGCGTAAATCAGCCGTAAATTCTTGCCCTTTCTTTGCAAAGCTTTTCTTGAAAGTTAAGGCATATTCTCCATTCGGTTCCGCTTCTTTCTCATCTTGCTGGCGATAGGTATCACTATAAAGTTTGGACAGGTTTTCGCGGTAATCTAAGTAGAAAAAGTCTGTGATACGTCTCACATCAGTTCGTCTGTAGATATAGGAGGCCGTTAATATGGTTTTATCGTTGAAGAAATAATCGGCCCCACCTCTAACGTTATTGACCAGACCTGTCACGTTATTGGATGAATTCTGATTTAAATAATTCGTTTGTTTTCCAGTATAAACTTCTTGATAAATACGGTTTCTTCCGGGCGTTCTACGGTAGAACACACCATAATTGACAAAGAAATTGAGTTTGTTTTTTCGGTAATTGACGATAGCTGTTCCTCCAAAATTTTCCGGATAACCAGACGTCGCTTCAATTGCTCCATTGAAACCTTGGTTTTGGTTCTTTTTTAACACGATATTGATGATTCCGGCCATACCCTCTGCCTCGTATCGGGCTGATGGATTGGTGATTATTTCTACTTTATCGATCAGATTTCCTTGCAAGGATTGCAAGCCTGACGAACCATTGATTCCCGCTAACGTAGAGGGTTTCCCATCGATCAAAATACGCACATTATCACTCCCACGCAGTTTTATCGCGCCTTCTGGGTCTACTTGTATCGAAGGTAAGTTTCCCAAAATCTCAGAAGCCGTTGCCCCTTTATTCGCTAAATCTGTGCCAACATTAAATATGCGCTTATCGAGGTTAAGCTCCATCGAGGCTTTTTGGCCCTTTACTACTACCTCATTCAAGGTCTGATTACTTTCCTTGACGTTAATAGTACCTAAATTAGTGGAGGTTGTAAATGACTCATTAGCCATCTTCAAGGCTTCATATCCTATACTTTCGATCAAAAGATCATAAACCCCCGGTGCCAGTTCCAGCGTAAACTTGCCTTTCTCATTCCCGATTGTACCGGTTACTAGCGTAGAACCTTTGAATAAACGAATACTAGAAAATGGGACGTTCACTTCCCCTTGAATCTTGATTTTTGTTTGGGCAAATAAGCTTGATATGCACAATAAGAGTAGTATCGGAAGAAGCCGAACTTTTTTCATATGACAGGTTTAGAATATTCTTGTAATATAGAAAGACAAATTTACATTGTTTATACCCCCCTGACCCGATTTTATTCTTATTTTTATCCGAATTAATGACAAACTATGAAAAATGTAATTCTACTTCTTTTACTAATTATTTCCACTGTAACTAAGGCAAATCCGTACGAGGCACAAGCTAAACGCGTAACGATTCACCGAGACGAATGGGGCATTCCACATATTTATGGCAAGACGGATGCAGACGCGGTTTTTGGTCTGATGTATGCGCAATGTGAAGATGATTTCGCCCGTGTGGAGCTGAATTACATAGAAAAATTAGGTCGAATGTCAGAGGTGAAAGGAGAAAAAGAATTAGCCTATGATCTTTATATTAAGCTATTAATAGATGAAAACGAGGCCAAAGATGAATACAAAACATCCCCTCTTTGGTTAAAAAAACTATTAAACGCTTATGCGGATGGGATCAATTATTACTTACAAAAACACCCCGAAGTTAAGCCTCGCTTATTAACCCATTTTGAGCCTTGGTATCCCCTATTATGGACCGATGGATCTATTGGAGCGATTTCTACGGGAGATGTAACAGAACAAGAAACAGCTCTTTTCTACGGTTTACCCGCGCAAGTAGCTAGTGTGAAATACCAAAATCCAGACGAGAAACTGACAGGTTCTAATGGCTTTGCAGTAGGCCCTTCTCTTTCAAAATCAGGTAATTCTCTTTTGTATATTAATCCGCACGTTACCTTTTATTTCCGTCCCGAAGTGCACGTGGTAAGTGAAGAGGGTTTATCAGTATATGGTGCGGTAACCTGGGGCCAATTCTTTGTTTATCAAGGTTTTAATCCCTACAATGGGTGGATGCATACCTCCTCTGAGGTGGACGTAGCGGATGCTTATATGGAGACGACACGCTCGCGGGAGGGACAGATGGAATACCTACTAGATGGGAAATGGATTCCCTTTAAGACGAAAATAATCACCTTAGGTTCGCGCATAATCAAGGCCTATTTTAACCACCGCGGACCCGTTTTAGCCGCTAGAGATGGGAAATGGATCTCCGTGCGATCGTATAATAGAGCACGTAAGAGTTTAATTCAAAGCTGGCTACGTACAAAGACAAAAGGTTTGGCTGACTATAAACGGGTGATGGACATGCGTGCAAATACGTCAAACAATACGGTTTACGCGGATAATAAAGGAAACATTGCTTATTGGCATGGTAATTATGTGCCGCGTAGAGATGGTGCTTTAGATTGGGGTATTCCTCAGGATGGATCCTCTTCGAAGATTGATTGGAAAGGGCTTCATTCCGTAGATCAGATTGTGCATGTGTACAATCCTACTACCGGATGGATTCAAAATTGCAATTCAACTCCCTTTACCGTTTCAGGAACCTCGAGCCCTATTCGTTCTAATTTCCCCATTTATATGGCTCCTGATGGAGAAAATTTCCGCGATCGCAATGCGGTTCGTTTATTTTCTCAAACAGGTAAATTGGATTTACAAAGTTTGATTGGATTGGGATACGACCGCCGGTTGATGGCTTTCGAAACTTTACTACCAGCACTTGTAACTGCGGCTAGCCAAGAACCGGATTTAGCAGAGGTGGTGAAGGAGTTGAAAAGTTGGGATTATAACGCTTCTGAAGGCTCCATCGCCCAAACCATCGCCATCCGTTGGGGGTTGAAGATTATGGCTAAAATTCCTAAACCTAAGCAATTTGGAGGGGAAACAGAGGTCGTTCAAAATATGGAAGACTATGCGAAATCGGGTTCGAAGTTAGAAATGATGCAAGCTTTACGTGAGGTACTGAACGATTTGAAGCGTGATTTTGGTACCTGGCGCGTAGCCTGGGGTGAATTGAATCGCTTTCAGCGCGTGTCCAATGGAGATGTGATGAAGATGGATGATTCGAAGCCTAGTTTCTCTGTACCCTTTACTTCCTCCGCCTGGGGGCAGCTTCCTTCCTACACGAGCCGCTCCATTCAAGGTTCTAAAAAATGGTATGGCGTAAATGGAAATAGCTTTGTGGCGGCTGTGGAATTTGGCCCTAAAATAAAAGCCTATTCTTTACTCGCGGGTGGTGAAAATGGGAATCCCAATTCCCCTCATTTCTTTGATCAAGGTCAAATGTATTCAGAGGGAAAATTCAAGGATATTTATTTTTACAAAAGTGACGTATTGAAGCACGCTGTTACCACTTATCATCCCTAAATTTTGTATTTTTAAAATTAAAATTAACCAATGCCTAACCAAATACAAACAGGATTCGAGTTTCAAGCGATCTTCCAAGAAGCGGCTATTGGCATTATTGTTACCAATTCAAGTTTTGAAATAATTCTGTCGAATCGATTCGCGGATAAGTTGTTTGGATACGATTCAATTGAATTGCTAGGAGAAAATATTTCATTACTGATTCCCTTATTTTAATGGGCTGTCCTTCTCCTTTTTTAGGGTATTGTAGACCATTCT
>CANLVU010000069.1 GCA_947494535.1 Cytophagaceae bacterium | reverse complement strand
GGGTATTTTGAATACCTTTCGTAACTTCGAAAAGTATACGAAGAAATTTTAGATACGAATTTTATTCATTTTCCTTTAATAAGCAAATCGCATGAGCACTTTTTTTAGTCAGAATTTACGTTTTTTACGCAGCAAGATGTCGGAGAAAACTTCGCAGGAAAAACTGGCGGAATTACTGAATATTAAGAAGCCGACTTTGGGCTCGTATGAGTCCGGAAGAGCGGAGCCTAAATATGCGGATTTGATCTCCCTAGCGGAGTTTTTTAAGGTAGAAGTGGATGAATTATTGAAGGAGGATTTGTCCAAAAGAATCCCCGGCCTGTCGAACAAGCCTAAGCTACGAATTTTAGCTACGACGGTCGATGCGAACAATGAAGAGAATATCGAGATGGTACCGGTCCAAGCTTTGGCAGGATACACCGCCTCTTACGACGACCTCGACTTCGTCCGCGACCTCCCTACGTTCCAAGTGCCTTTCCTACCTAAAGAAAAGAAATACCGCGTTTTCCCCATCAAAGGCGAATCGATGTTGCCCCTACAACCGGGCTCTTTAGTCTTCGCTGAATACGTGGAAGACTGGACCCAAATCAAGGACGGCACCATCTGCATCGTCGTGACCCGCGAGGACGGCGTCGTATTAAAGCAGGTCATCAACCACCTCGCAGAACGCAAAGTCTTGATCCTGAACTCGACGAACAAGACTTACGACCCCTACCCGATTTTGGGCTCTGAAATCCAGGAAATCTGGAAGTTCGCGGGGTATTTCCACGATGCGTTTCCGGAAGTATAAAGTAAGAGTCAATAAGTCGCCGGATAAATCCGGCTTAGTCAAAGAGTCGAATGAAAATGACCTCTACGCTATTGACTAAGTCACAGAGTGACGACTAAGACGAAGTCGACTAAGCCGTAGGCGACTAAGACGAAGTCGACTAAGCCTTAGGCGACTTTTATTTACCACTCACCATTTACCATCTCTACAGATGATCCTTAAAATTGCCACCTCCCTCTCCATTTCCGAAAACCAAGTTCGTAAAACCATCGCCCTATTGGACGAGGGCGCCACTATTCCCTTTATTTCCCGCTACCGCAAGGAGGCGACCGGAAGTTTAGACGAGGTACAGGTAGCGGCGATTCGGGATCTAAGAGATCAATACGTGGAATTAGAGAAGCGCCGCGAGGCGATTTTGAAGTCACTACAGGAACTGGATAAATTGACGCCAGAATTAGAGAAGGCAGTTAGAGGGGCGGAGACTTTGGCCAAATTAGAAGACATCTACCTTCCCTACAAACCCAAGCGCAAAACACGCGCGATGGCGGCCCGCGAAAAAGGCCTACAAGAACTCGCAAACCAGATCCGATTACAAGGCCTAAAAGACCCAGAGGTCTTAGCCGCTGAATACTTAGACAACGTCGAAGAAGCACTGGCAGGCGCTCGGGATATTTTAGCCGAGGAGATGATGGAAACGGCTGAAGCAAGAGAGGAAGCGAGAAATCTATTTACGCGCAAAACGACTGTTAAATCAACGGTTGCGAAAGGCAAAAAAGACGAAGGTATTAAATACAAAGACTATTTCGATTGGTCTGAATCCTTGGCGCAAGCGCCGTCTCACCGGGTTTTGGCCTTATTTAGAGGCGAAAACGAGGGGATTCTAAATCTAAACTTAACAGGCCCAGACGAGGACGTATTAAATAGATTAGAGCGCCGTTTCTTAACCGGAAACAATGCCTGCGCGAAACAAGTGGGATTAGCCATTCAAGATGGGTATAAACGCTTACTGATGCCAGCCATGGAAACCGAGATGCGAGCTGAGGCAAAGAAACGCGCAGACGAAGAAGCCATCCGCGTATTTGCTGAAAATATCAGACAATTGTTATTAGCGGCACCATTAGGCCAAAAACGCGTCTTAGCTCTCGACCCTGGGTTCAGAACGGGGTGTAAAGTCGTTTGCCTCGATGAGCAAGGTACACTGTTAGCCAATACCGCAGTTTATCCGCACACCGGACCCGGACAAGCCGCAGAGGCAGCTCACACCATCCAATCCTGGGTGAAACAATACAAAGTGCAAGCGATTGCCATCGGAAACGGAACGGCCGGTCGTGAGACCGAATCATTTGTTCGTGGACTTAAGCTGGAGGGGATTACCCTCATCATGGTCAACGAAAGTGGTGCATCCATCTATTCCGCTTCTGAAGCCGCGCGCGATGAATTTCCAGACAAGGATTTGACAGTACGTGGGGCTGTCTCGATCGGTAGACGTCTAATGGATCCTTTGGCAGAACTGGTAAAAATCGATCCTAAATCCATCGGTGTGGGACAATACCAACATGATGTAGACCAAAAGAAATTACAGGCCTCCCTCGACGATACGGTTATCTCCTGCGTGAACTCGGTAGGCGTGGAATTAAACACGGCCTCTAAACAGATTCTATCTTACGTTTCAGGCTTAGGTCCGCAATTAGCTCAAAACATCATCGATTACCGTACCAAAAACGGCCCATTCTTAAAACGCTCTGACTTGAAAAAGGTCACGCGTTTAGGCGAAAAAGCTTTCGAACAAGCGGCTGCTTTCTTACGCATTCGCAACGCGAAAAACCCATTAGACGCTAGTGCTGTGCACCCTGAACGCTACGAAATCGTAGAGAAGATGGCAAAAGATTTGAACTGTAAAGTGTCTGATCTATTAGCGAACGAATCCTTGCGCAAGCAAATTCGCTTAAGTCAATACGTGAATACGGAAGTAGGTATGCCTACGTTAACAGATATCGTGGAGGAATTAGCAAAGCCGGGTCGCGATCCACGGGAGCAATTCGAGGCCTTCGAATTCACAGAGGGCGTAAATTCGATTAAAGATCTTCGGGTAGGAATGACGCTTCCGGGAATTGTGACGAATATTACGAATTTTGGCGCCTTTGTTGATATTGGCGTTCACCAGGACGGATTAGTTCACGTTAGCCAGCTAGCGGACAAGTTCGTGAAAGACCCAAATGAGGTAGTGAAAGTGGCACAGAAGGTGCAGGTTCGGGTTACCGAGGTGGATGAGGTAAGGAAGAGGATAGCGCTGAGTATGAAAAAGTAGAGTAGAGATTATAGAGTATAGAGTAGAGATAAAATCCTCATCTATACTCTCCTCTCTCTACTCTACTTTTTTCTTGCAGCAATTCGGCAACTTCGCATAATCCTTAGCGACCGCCTTTACGTCATCTGCATCATATCCTGATTCTGAGATCACTTTTTTGATTCCAGCCGCGTCGATTTTCGCCGCATCAAACTCCACGGTGATCACCTTATCGTCTAGATTCAAATCAGATTTAGCCACGCCTTTCGTCAAAGCTAAATTCTTTTCAATGCGCTCTTTGCACATTTCGCAGATCGCCGAAGTCTTGATCTTTACTGTCTCCTTAGGACCAGCCATTGCCAACAATGGCAACATCAACAGAAATAGTATTTTTTTCATTGGTTTATTTTTTTACGAGTTTTAAATCCATTGTACAAGCAGGGCATTTACCCTTTTTAGCATAGGTCTTTTTGCCCTCACACTTCATAGGACACGCATATTCTTCTTTTTTACTCTCTTTGGCAGCCTTTTGATTTGCCTGACTTGTGGACGCAAAGGCCCCAAACATTCCCAAAACTAGGGTCGAAACTAAGATGTACTTTTTCATATTAATTGATTTTATAACGAATTCCTGTGTAAACCATGGTACCTACAATTGGCCCCCAAACCATGGAGGCATCAAATCCTGGAGCAAATGGATCTTTGGCTACATAAATGGGATTCTTTTGGGTAAAATTAAAAAGATTTTCCACTCCTAGATACAATTCCCATTTTTTAAATTGACGGGTTACTTGCGCATAAACGGTAGAAAATGGTGGCGCGCTTACTTCTTGAATAGCGCCAGTATGTAAATGGGATAATTTATGGTCAGGTATCCTTCGAGAACCATTCCATTGCCAGGTCAAGTCATACTTCCATATTTCATATGGAGTTGCATAAGCTAAATTAACCAACACACGATCCTTGTTTAAGTAGGGCTTAGAAAGACGAATTAAACCGCCGTCATGCAAATAATCAGCTTGCACATCCTGGTAACGATAGGCAGCCTTGATTTCAAACCTTTTAAATGGGCTATAATTAAACTCTCCCTGAATACTTGTGGAATAGGATACTCCAGGCATTGCATACATCCTTAGCCTGCTACCTGCCTCCATATCCACCATCCACTGCTGGGTAAAATCGGTTTGAAAAGCATCTAACACTAGATTAGCCTTTCGAGATCCAATGTTCATATTCTTCGTCAGCGTGATTCCATAATTCCAGGAAACCTCCAGCGGATTTAAATCCCCGACTAACGTTAAGGCTCGATTATTAATCAGGAAGCCCATATTTTCTGCCAAAGGATTCACCCGTCTCCACCCCTTTCCAGCAGACAAACGAACAATCCAATCCGGAGCCACATCCCATTTCATGTGTAGACGGGGAACCCACTGCGTACCTAGCTGGTTATGGAAGTCGACTCTTTGGCCTAACACCATTGTCAACTTATTCGGAATTGTCCACGTATATTCACCATAAATCCCCGGTACTACTTCCGTTCTGGAATAGGCTGAATCCAAATAAGACTCCTGGTAAGAATCCATCAAAAAACTTGCTCCTGCCTTCCACGTATGGTTGGTATTATCAATAATGGATTGAAAAATAAAATTTCCATAAATACTTTGCTCCTGCCCCTTGTATTTTTTCATTGAAAAATAGGAATCATTCGCATGATTTGCCGTACTTACTATCAAGGCTAAACCCTGGTAAGGCTTGTCAGGGAATAAACGCGCCACTTTAGCAAAAGTCTCCACACGCTCGGTCTTGCTCCCAAAGCCATAGATCTTATACCGATCAGAATTCGATTCAATGCCGTTTTGACCTCCTAAACGATCCTCATATAAGTAATTCAGCCCCCATTGAATCATCCAACGATCCGTGGCATATTTCCAGCGATTTAGGACGTTAATTAAATTAAATAAAGGCAAATCAAGAAAGCCATCCCCATTTCCATCCAAACGAGCCGCCTGCTGTGAATAATGGGTAAATACGCCAGTCGATAAACGAGAATTAAAGCGGTGTGCTCCTTGTTGATTGACTTCAAAACGACCCTGAGAGTTCGTATAGGTATTTAAATAATAGACCTCCGAAGTATCTGGCTTTGCCAGCTCTACATTAATGGCCCCCGCCATCGATTCATAACCATTGACGACAGAGATGGTACCTTTCGCTAAATCAATTGATTTAATCCAGGTTCCTGGCAAATAATTTAAGCCGTAGGTAGATTTCAACCCTCTTATCGACGGGATATTTTCCACGTTTGTTTGCACATAATTTCCGGCTAATCCCAATAATTGGATTTGCTTGGAACCAGTCACTGCATCCGCATAACTCACAGAAACAGAGGCATTAGTTTCAAAACTCTCTGAAAGATTACAGCACGCCGCCTTCCCTAAGGTTTTAATGGTCATTATCTCGGTGGCGAGAACCGCATTGTCATCTTTTTGACCTGGATTAGCAATGACACGAAATTCTTTTAATTCAGTTTCGCGTTCGATGCTGTCTTTTTGAATAGCTTTTTGAGCTTGCAAAAGACTTGAAAAACTTAAAAATAAAAGTAATTTATACATGGTAATTTGATTTAGATGTTATAAATAGATTTTACCCTATTTCATCAAATCAAATAAGTCTGCAATTGAGCTAAGCGAACCTGCCTAGAGAGAGGTGGTGCATTAGATGGGTGTGAAAGAAATCCCTGTTCTTGGTAAATTAAGGAGGATACAACAAACTTTGGAATCAATGGAAGAGTCGAAAAAGCAAAAACTAAACCAGTATTCCCCTTTGTCAAATCAAAATTAAACTTCACTTGGTATTTATCCAGCAAACAACATTTTGCCCGAGAAATATGCGCTTGTAATGGATTTTTACAACAAGACGCCGCTTTCGAAAATGACGACTTTTTAGCTCCTGTAAAAACACAGGTTTCCTCTGTCCACGATATTCCTAAGCTACCGAATAAAATCCAGGCGGCGAGGAAGAGAGATGTAAAGCTTCGGACAAAGAATTTCATACCACGAAATTAAGGACAATTTGCTAATTTGCTTTATGTTTCAGCGATTTATCTTCTTTTTACTGGTTAGTTCAAGTCTGCCATTGCAAGCACAAACTTATCGCTATCTGGTTTTATTTAAAGATAAAGCCTCTACTACGTATTCGGTAAACAATCCCACTGCTTTTTTAAGTTCCAAAAGCCTCGAACGTCGCAGAAAAAATCGCGTTCCTGTTATTGAACAAGATCTACCCGTTAGCACAACTTACCTCAATCAAGTAAAAGCCACAGGCGCAAGAATTCTTTTTCCACTGAAATGGATCAATGGTGCCCTGATTACTCAAAAACCCAGTGAACTTAAAAAAATACTAGCTCTAAGCAGCGTAAAAGGTCTATACTGGAATTTTCCAGCTGATTCAAGTTCAGCCAATCAAATTACATCTGGGACACAATCAAACTTAATAAGTTCAGATTACGGAAATTCAATAACCCAAATCACGCAACTTGGTATTGATCAAATGCACGCTAAATCCATTCGTGGCGAGGGAACGCTCATTACCTTGCTAGACGATGGATTCAAAAGCGCAAACACGGTACCTTACCTGCAAAAATTAGTCACAGAAAAACGAATTATAGCCACTCTGACTACTGATCCTACCCTAAACTCTGTTTACACAGCAGGAGGCCATGGAACAAATGTACTCTCTACCATAGCCGGTTTTGAATCGGGAAAATTAATCGGGACGGCCTATCAAGCCTCTTTTGCCCTTGCCCAAACCGAAGAAAGTGGACACGAATTAATTGTAGAAGAAGCTAATTGGCTTAGGGGGGCAGAATGGGCGGATAGTTTGGGAACCGACATCCTGTCTTCCTCCTTGGGCTATTCCAACTTTGATAATCCCCTGCATAATCATAGCTATGCGGACATGAATGGAAAATCTACACTTGTTTCCAAAGCCGCCAGTTGGGCCGCCAGCAAAGGAATTCTCTGCACCGTTAGCGCCGGAAATGAAGGGGCTAATGCCTGGAAATATATCACTGCACCAGCAGATGCAGATTCCATTTTAACGGTAGGTTCAGTCAATGCATTAGGTGGTTTATCTTCATTCAGCTCCATTGGTCCTAGTTTTGATGGCCGAACGAAGCCTGATATGGTAGCCATGGGATCCTCCACCGTGGTGGGGTTAATCGATGGAAGAATTGGTCTCTCCAATGGAACCTCATTCTCCGCTCCCTTAATTGCGGGGCTAGCAGCAGGCCTAATGCAAGCTTTTCCTACACACACCGCTCAACAAATCAGAAATGGCATGCTAAAATCAGGATCTCAATTTTCGCGATCGGACATGTTGCTGGGATTTGGCATTCCTAATTTTGATAAAGCAAGTAAATCAATGGATCTCATTTTAGGCAACTCAGAAGAGCTTAATTTTAGCATCTACCCTAACCCTGTATCACCAGGTATGGCTTTACATATTTCTATCCCATTTAATGCTGCGCAAGTGGAGATTGTAAATAATGCAGGACTAGTCGTCCAGACCTTTCAGTTAAATCAACGAGAATCAACAATTTACCTCGGACCTTTCGTTTCCGGGAAATATTATTTTAGATTTACCACTGAATCAACCTCAATAATCAAACCTGTCATAATTCTATGAAAACACGCTTTCTTTCACTTGATATCCTAAGAGGAATCACACTTGCGGGTATGATCTTAGTAAACAATAATGGAAATGGAGATTTCACTTATTGGCCTTTATCACATGCCGTATGGAATGGATTCACCCCTACGGACCTTGTTTTTCCTAGTTTTCTCTTTATGGTGGGCGTTGCGATGCGCTTTTCATTCAAGGCTTTCAATTATGAGTTAACACCATCCGTTCGTAACAAGATTTTAAAGCGGACTTTATATTTATTTTTAATCAACTACTTCGTTTTTTACTTTCCGTTTACCGATTTCTCTTTTGAAAATTTACGTTTCCTAAACGTATTACCCCGAATAGCGCTTTCCTATTGTGCTGTTTCCTTTATAACGCTTCAGGTTCCATCCAAATGGCTCACCTGGATCAATGCGGGTATTTTATTATCATTCTGGGGGATTTTATATGCCTTTGGCGATGCTGGATTATGGATGGATATAAGTCATAATGCGGTACGAAAATTAGATCTATTCTTATTTGGCGAGTCTCATCTGTATCATGGAAATCTGGTAAATGGCATTCGAATCGCTTTCGATCCAGAAGGATTTTTGAGTACACTTCCAGCTATTTCTACCTGCCTATTTGGCTACCAGGTAAGTTTATATTTAGAGAATCAGGCCAAAGAAAGCAAATCAGCCTTAACGGGTTTACTCGGATGGGGAGCTGCATTGATCATGTTAGCTGTGATTTGGGATCAGGCATTTCCCATTAACAAAAAGCTGTGGACCAGCTCTTTTGTTCTTCTATGTGCCGGCATTGACTTTATCTTAATCGGACTATTAAACTGGTGGATTGAGACCAAAAAACGTCACTTCGGAAATACATTCTTTCTAGTTTTGGGTAAAAATTCCATACTAGCTTATGGTATTTCAGAAATCATAGCAATCCAATTAGGTAAATACCAAATCCAGGGTCAGTCCGGCAGTGATTGGTTGTATTGGCATCTTTTTGAACCCATCTTTGGAAAATACAATGGTTCCCTCGCCTATGCGATTTCTTTCGTTTTGGTATGTTGGGGAGTTTGTTGGGTGTTTTGGAAGAAGAAACTTTTTTTAAAAGTATAAATTTAGCGGTGCTAAATTTATACTTTTAAAAAAGTCGACTGCGTCCTAGTCGGCGCTTTGCGCCTTAGTCGCAGCAAGCTGCTTAGTCGACTTCGTCTTAGTCAATAGGTCAAAAGAATGACTAAATCGCGTAGTGATGACTAAGCCACATAGTGGCGACTAAGTCCGAAGGACGACTAAATCGCGTAGTGATGACTAAGCCACATAGTGGC
>CANLVU010000068.1 GCA_947494535.1 Cytophagaceae bacterium | reverse complement strand
GGGTCTAAAGTCTTCGAAAGCCTTTTTTACAATAACAAACCAGCCTTACTATTAAAATTCCTGCAAGAAGAAACCTCTTGGAAAGAAGACCTAAGATTAATGTGGTCCGTACCTACTTTGCCTTTTGTGAGAGCCGCATTGAAAACTATTAACCGGTCAAAAATTAAATGAATTGAACTTGCGGGTTCCTTGGAATAATCGTATTTTTGCCCTGATTTTAATCTCAAAAAACAAATAATATTCGCCCATGGCTTGTCTATTCACCTCTGAGTCGGTTTCTGAAGGACACCCAGATAAAGTAGCTGATCAAATTTCTGATGCGTTAATTGACCATTTCATGGCCTTTGACCCCACTTCTAAAGTGGCATGCGAAACACTTGTAACCACTGGTCAAGTAATTTTAGCTGGGGAGGTGAACACAACGACCTATTTAGACGTACAAGCCATCACACGTGAAGTAATTCGCAAGATTGGTTATACGAAGTCAGAATATATGTTTGAGGCGAACTCTTGCGGTATTTTATCTGCGATTCACGAGCAATCAGCCGATATCAACCAAGGGGTTGATCGCAAGAACCCAGAAGAGCAAGGTGCAGGGGACCAAGGTATGATGTTCGGTTTCGCTACGAAAGAAACTGATAACTACATGCCTTTGGCGCTAGACTTAGCCCACAAAATCTTACAAGAACTTTCCGCTATCCGCAATAACGAACCATCGTTAATCGGATACCTTCGTCCTGATGCAAAATCTCAGGTGACGATCGAATACAGTGATAATCACGTGCCTCAACGCATCGATACGATCGTTGTTTCGACTCAGCACGATGATTTCGCCTCAGAAGCAGAAATGTTAGCTAAAATCAACAAGGACATCATTGAGATCGTTATCCCTCGCGTAAAGGCTAAATTGAAGCCTGAATTGCAAGCATTATTCAACGATGCGATCACGTATCACATTAACCCTACAGGTAAATTCGTGATCGGTGGTCCACACGGAGATACCGGTTTAACAGGCCGTAAAATTATCGTAGATACCTATGGTGGAAAAGGAGCTCACGGTGGTGGTGCCTTCTCTGGTAAGGATCCTTCCAAAGTAGACCGTTCAGCTGCCTATGCAACACGTCACATAGCGAAAAACTTAGTAGCAGCTGGCTTATGTGACCAAGTATTAGTCCAAGTTTCTTATGCGATCGGTGTAGCTAAACCTTGCGGTTTGTTTATCGATACCTACGGAACAGCGAAAGTGGATATGACTGACGGTGAAATAGCCCGTAAAGTAGAGTCTATCTTCGATATGCGTCCCTACTTCATTGAGCAACGTTTGAAATTACGTAACCCAATCTATTCAGAAACAGCAGCTTACGGACACATGGGACGTAAGAACGAGATCGTTACGAAAGAATTCACAGGTCCTAATGGCCAAATAGTAAGTAAAGAAGTGGAATTATTCACTTGGGAAAAATTAGACTACGTAGATGCAGTTAAGTCTGCTTTCGGAATCTAATCTTGATTACCCTGATATGAAAAGAGGCGACCTTCGGTCGCCTCTTTTGTTTCATTTTTTTCTAAAATTCCTCGCTCTCCAAATCTTCTGCTCGAAGCGCTTTAACGGAATTGTTTTTTGATTTAAATCGTTTAATCTGTTCTGCAATCGCATGTAATGCAAGGTCTAATGCTTCTTCAAATGATTTCGCTGTTTCCTTGACAAATAATACCGCACCGGGGACAGTAATCTTAATTTCTAACATTTTCTCCTTTACCTTTCCTAGACTCGTCGCCACTTTCAGGAACACCTCACCTCCGGTTATTCGGTCATAAAAGGTATCTAACTTGTTTAACTTTTCTTGAATGCTTTCTACCAATTTGCGGTCCGCAGTAAAGTGGATCGCGTGAACTTGCACTTTCATAAGCTTAAAATTTAATGGTGAAACACGCTTTGGGAATCTTAGCAAAGCTGACAGAAAAAAGAACGTTTTAGATTCGTTATAAACGTATCTTATTTTTGAGCAGATGTCAAGTTTTTAATAGATTTTTTTACGGAGTACCGTAAAAAATAGTCGCCTGCGGCTTAGTCGACTTCGTCTTAGTCGCGACTATGTCGCTTAGTCAGAGGATAGTCCGCAGGAAATGAGTCCGGAAGACAGAGATAAATAGGCCGAAGGCCGCACCACTACCCCATCGCCAAAGTTGATTCCAACATTTACCATTCCGCCATTCACCATTTACCACTTACCATTCACCATCTCTACTTTATACTCTCCTATCTCTAATCTAAACCACTATACCATCGCCCCCGGCGATTCCATCTCTGAACTTTGAACTTTGCTCTTTGAAATTTGACCCCGGCGATTCCAACATTTACCATTCACCACTTACCATTCACCATCTCCACTCTCTACTCTCCAATCTCTAATCTACTTTATTCTTTGTGCTTTATGCTTTATTCTTTAAAGTCCGGCGATTCCAACATTTACCATTCACCACTTACCATTAACCATCTCTACTCTATACTCTCCTATCTCTAATCTAAACCACAATACCATCGCCCCCACCGATTCCAACATTTACCATTCACCACTTACCATCCAACCATCTCTACTCTATACTCTCCTATCTCTTATCTAAATATTTCAACCTAACCAACCTAACCCTCACCCCATTCTTCCTCAAAAAATCATGCCAAAAGAACTGTATAGCCGATAAATGGTCATTCGGGGATTTCACTTCGACGAAGGCAAATTCATCCCCTTTTTGGATAAATAAATCAGGGAAGCCCTTCACGTGCGTACCTAAATGCTCCCATAAGTATTGAGAAATGGCTGCCAACCCATCAGTAGGCATCACCTGTAAAAACCGTTCCATCAACTCAAAATCAAGGGAATACCAATCGACTAAGGGATTCATTGCACCCTGATTTTCGATAGCACGGGAGCGCAATAAATCAAGTAAAGCAATGCGGTCTTGCAACAAATCCAATGGCAATTCCCCTGCAAAACTTTCCTTACCATAGTGACTAGGTGCCCATTGAAAAGGATGATGAAAGCCTTCTTTACGATCCGTAAAAATCAAATCCCAGGCGAAAAGTCCGAGGAAATTTCGCCAAATTTGGTTCTCAGTAAAAGCTGCATAATAGCCCTCAGATTGAAAATGAGCCACTACACCCGCTTCCACTTGACCGATGTATTCTGGTGAAATTTCAATCAACTCAGCTTGCTTTAGCGAAGCAGTTACTTGTTTGATGGATTTTTTAGAGGCTTGTTTGGCCAAAAAATCTTCGAAAAAATGAATCTCCGTGGGCGAAACACATACCTCTAAACCCACTCGAGCCCAGTTGACGGCTTCCTCTAATTCCCCCATTTTTTGTAAAACGCGCACTCGCCGCTCCAGAGACGCACCCGTCAAAGAAACCTCATATACTTCCAAAGCCTCTAAATAAGCCTTTTCTCGTTCTAACAAACGACCTAAAGCGTAACAGGTTTTTTCAAATGCCCTAATCGATGGCTCTAAAAGGCTAGATGCTAAAGGCATTAAATGCACTCGCCAAGAAGCCAGCATCTCATCCGCACTAACAGAAGTCGTATAAAACCATTCCCTCCACATCGAAATGGCCCATTTTTGTTCGGCCTCTTCCCTAGTTTGAAAATAGGGTTTCAAGTCCTCTTCTTGCACCTCTACAAAGGCTCGATGCCCTAAATCACGTACCACGAAGTCTGTTAGATCTCTTGATCGTGTCCCAAAAAACAAGAACTGAAGGAAGGCAAACACTTCCACTCTCGCGGGAGAAACCACTCCTGAAGAAAAAGAAGCAATTAAATCAGCCGAAGAAACGAGTGCGGCCGCCTCTTCTTTCGAAGCTGAACTAGGGATTTTGATGCCTTGTTTTTTGGCCAAAGAAACACATTCCTGCTTCGTATAAATCCCCTCTACTCCTTCCGAAACCTCTAACAAAAAACCAGACGAACGTAAAACTCGCAGCGGAGTCGCTAAATCCCCTATTTCTGGATAGTTCAACTTCTCGATCCGAAAACAAGCCGAACGACGCGACGCCAAACGCAAATAAAGGCACTGTGCAGCAAAAGATAAGTCAGAAAAATCTTGTAAAAATGCTATTTCAGATTCCTGCAAAAGGGGCAAATAATGCCGGTCAATGTAGCGCAGAATATAGCTAAAATGATCCCAATAATAGGTTTCAGACAATTCTATTCCAATTTTTCGATCATTCGTCATTATTGTTTATCTTTGTCCACCTTTTTAGGGGAATATCCTTTTATTCATAAATCAAAACAAAAATATGCAAACTGTTGCTAATTTCAATTTTGCTAGTAAAAAAGCGTTAGTACGTGTTGATTTCAACGTTCCATTGAATGAGCGTTTCGAAATTACAGATGATACCCGAATCAAGGCGACGATTCCAACGATTCAAAAGATTTTGAAAGACGGTGGATCGGTTGTATTAATGTCTCACCTAGGTCGTCCGAAGGATGGTCCTACTGAAAAATATTCGTTGAAGCACTTAGTGACGCCTTTGTCATTGGTTTTTGGCGTAAAAGTAAAGTTTGCGACTGATTGCATCTCTGATGAAGCAGTAGAATTAGCTAACGGATTACAAGCAGGCGAAATCTTGCTTTTAGAAAACCTTCGTTTCTACAAGGAAGAAGAAAAAGGGGATGTTGATTTTGCCAAAAAACTAGCTCGTTTGGGTAATGTTTGGGTAAATGACGCATTTGGTACGGCTCACCGTGCACACGCTTCTACCGCTGTCATCGGACAATTCTTCACTGATAAAGTGAGTGGATACGTAATGCAAGCGGAATTAGATAACGCACAAAAAATCCTTGAATACTCGGAGCGTCCATTTACGGCAATCATGGGTGGATCAAAAATCTCAGATAAAATCTTGATTATCGAACGTCTTTTAGACAAAGTAGATAACTTAATTATTGGCGGTGGAATGACCTACACCTTCTCTCTTGCAGAAGGCGGAAAGATAGGTAATTCCATCTGTGAGCCAGATAAAGTCGAATTAGCCAAGCAATTAATCGAAAAAGCGAAGGCAAAAGGCGTGAACTTAATTATGCCTTTAGACAACGTTTGTGCAGATGATTTCAATAACAACGCAAACCGTCAAACGGTTGAACGCGGATGTATACCTGACGGCTGGGAAGGTTTAGATATCGGACCTAAATCCATCGCTTTATTCCAAGAAACAATCGCAAAATCAAAAACAATCCTTTGGAACGGTCCAATGGGCGTATTTGAGTTCTCTAACTTCGCTATCGGGACGAACGCTATTGCAGATGCAGTGGTGAAAGCCACAGAGGAAAATGGAGCATTCTCCTTAATTGGAGGCGGTGATTCAGCTTCTGCAGTAAATAATGCAGGTTACGGAGATCGCGTAAGTTACGTGTCTACTGGAGGCGGCGCACTCTTAGAATACATGGAAGGTAAAACATTACCTGGTGTAGCAGCTCTAAAAGCATAGACCCTAATTTTAGTTAAAAATGTAAAAGGCAAGGAATGTTTCCTTGCCTTTTTGTATTTTAGTATTTTGACACGGATTCCTTCATGATTCAGCATAAAAACCCTGCCCACCTACGCGCCAGCTACTTAAGTCTTGATAGCCGTCAAATTTACGAACCAGCTAAAACTGCCTTCTTTGCAGTTAACGGTCTTAATCACGATGGGCACCAATATGTGGAATCCTTGTATGCGAAAGGAGTTCGTGAATTTATTGTAGAAGAATCGGCCTGGCATGGTTCAATAGTTGAAAAAGCGGCCAAATGGGAACAAACAAATATATATGTAGTAGAAAATAGCATTAAAACGCTGCAGACTATCGCAAAACAACACCGGGAACAATTCAATTTCCCTATAATAGCCATCACCGGATCGAACGGTAAAACCATTTGCAAAGAATGGCTTGCCACCCTTTGCGGATCCCGCTTCAAGGTGGTTAAAAGCCCTAAGAGCTATAATTCCCAAATAGGGGTTCCATTATCTCTCTGGGCCATTCAAGAGAAACATAACTTAGGTATTTTTGAAGCAGGTATTTCCCAAAAAGGCGAAATGAGCAAAATTGAAACCATGCTCCAACCTGACTATGGCATTTTTACGCATTTTGGAGAGGCACACGGCTCTAATTTCAGCTCAGATGAGGAGAAACTAAGAGAAAAGTTACAACTCTTTAAAAAGGCAAAAAAACTAGTCTATCGAATCACTAATCTCCAAGATGATCCCATCAAACGAATCATGCAAGAAACGAACCCCTCTTGCGAACTCATCGGATGGAATACCATCAGCCCAGATAAAGGCTTGTTCACTTTTTGGCAAACAAAAGGCAAAACAGCCCAAATCAAAGTAATAAAGGCCGCTCAAAGCGAAACATTTATCGACAGCCTAATCGATTTTAACGATGACGCCTCACTAGAGAACAGTACACATTGCCTCATCATGGCATCGATTCTAGGCCTCAGCCGAGAAGAAATAAGTATAAAATCACACGCTTTAAAGCCCATTTCTATGCGATTAGAAATGAAAGAAGGCTTACGTGGAAATACCTTAATCGATGACTCCTACAACAATGATTTAGACGGTCTGAGACTAGCATTACCCCTTTTGAAAAAAAATAGTACGAAGAATAGTGTATTAATACTGAGTGATTTTCTTGAAACAGGCATTCCCGAAGAAGAACTATACACAACCATTGCCACCTTGATTCATCAGCATAAAATTGATCAAGTTATTGGAATAGGCGATCAAATAATCCGAAATAAAAGCTTTTTCAAAGAAATAGACGTTTATCACAATACAGAAGACCTGATTTCATCAGGACAATTAAACAGCATCAGCCAAAGTCAAATTTTACTCAAGGGTGCTAGAAAATATAATTTTGAAAAAATAGCCAATAGACTTGAAAATAAGTCCCATAGAACACAGCTAGAGGTCAATTTAGACGCCATACAACACAATCTTAGGTATTTTAAGAAAGATATTGGCCCTGACACAAAACTAATGGTGATGGTCAAAGCCTTTGCCTATGGAACTGGCGCCATCGAAATAGCCACTTTATTACAAAATAGCGGTGTAGATTATTTAACCGTAGCCTATACAGATGAAGGAGTTTACTTACGTAAACAAGGAATTTATTTGCCCATAATGGTCATGAATCCTCAAATAGATGATTTAGATAAACTAACAGAGAACGGATTAGAACCCGAAATCTATAGCTTCGAACTACTAAAAGCCATCGACGAATACGGAACGACACAAGGCAAAAATGTCAAAATCCATATCAAGCTTGATACGGGTATGAAAAGGTTAGGTTTTGACAGTTCTGAAATCGAAGAATTAAGCGAAAACTTAGCCCAAATGCCTCATTTATGGGTAGCCACTATTCTAAGCCATTTGGCAGCCGCAGACAGTCCTCAACACGCTGCATTTACTGAGGAACAAGTTGCAAAATTCAACCTTGCAGCCGCTAAAATTGAAAGTAGTCTAGGCTATCAAACAATCAAACACATCGCTAACTCGGCAGCCATCTCAAATTTCCCATCGGCACGCCTCGATATGGTCCGATTAGGCATCAGTTTATATGGAATTACAGGTAATCCGACCGTAAAACAAAGACTAGAAAACGTATTAACGTTAAAAACATCCATTTCTCAAATCAAAAACATAGCTCCAGACGAGACAATCGGCTATGGAAGACGTGGTAAATTAGCCGGATCTGGTCGCATTGCTACCCTAGCCATCGGTTATGCAGATGGCTATTCAAGAGCCCTTGGAATGGGCAAAGGAAGCTTTGAAATAAAGGGCCATTTATGCCCTACTGTTGGATCCATTTGCATGGATATGTGCATGGTAGATATCAGTGAATTTCCAGACATTTCTCTCGAAGATACCGCCATAGCCTTTGGCGGAAAAATACAATTATACGAATTAGCCAAACTAGCTGAAACCATCCCTTACGAACTGATGACAAATATCAGCGAGCGAGTTAAGCGGGTGTATGTAACACTTTAGTCATCGCTTCGCGATCTAGTCACAGCTTTGCCGTTTAGTCGTCACTTTGTGACTTAGTCGACTACGTCTTAGTCGCTGGACTAGTTGCACCATTTATCATTCACCACTTACCATTCACCATTTAATATCTCCTCTCTTTACTCTATAATCTCTAATCTTAATAATTAGCTAAAAAGCTATATACGAATTATATATTTAACAATACTGCTAATTATTACTTGTTTGTATTGCTAATTAATTAGTGTGACCGCTAAATAGTCTACCAATAAACTGATTTGGAGATTTAAAATCAATATATTAACTTAGCTAAATATCAAATAATAGCATGGCTGTAGAGAACATAGCAAAAGCTTTAGGGGATGAGTCCAGACGGAAAATCATCGAACTATTGAAGGAAGGAGAGCTTCCTGCCACGGCTATATTTGATCAATTTGAGTACGCCGCCCCTACTATCTCTAGGCATTTATCTGTTTTAAAGGATGCTGGTTTAGTAAGTACGCGTAGAAATGGTGTCTTCATTTACTACTCTTTAGAGAAGGATGCGCTACGTCAATTAGACGAATGGCTCTCTCCTTTCCTCCCAAAAGCGAAGGCCGCACCAAAAGAGAAAACGAATTCAGCTCCCAAAATTCCGAAAGATAATCCTTTCGATAAATTTCAATCTGAATTCTAATATATAAAAATAATACAATTTATAATGAAGCGATTTGTGTTCATCATTCGAGGTCCAGTAGCCGGAATTTCCAGCGAAAGTAGCTTAGCATCTGAGGTAGAATTGGACCAAATTCGTACCTGGTTAAAGGGCTTAAAATCGACCTATGCTGATATGCTTTTTCAGAAATTTTCGGGAGATTTGAAAGCCTTAAATCAGAGCGGAAAATTAGACAGTCGACTGATCCAACAAATTGATGGTGGAGAAATTTCTCAGATCGTCACACTCATTTTACCTGAATTACAAGTAGCCGAAGAAATTGCAGCAAGCTTTCCCTTCCCTAATGAGTTTTATAGTCTTGAATTAAGAGAAATGGCCTAAATAGC
>CANLVU010000067.1 GCA_947494535.1 Cytophagaceae bacterium | reverse complement strand
TTTCTGGCCGGATTAAAAAAGGGACCTTCTAGATGTAATCCCACTAACCCAGGCCCAGTATAGTTTTTATAGGCGTCGATCGCCTTCCACATGTTCTCTTTCGGGTTGCAGTTCAGCGTAATTTGAAAGGCAACCGTGCCTGTTTTGTGATGTTCGTCAAAGGTGGCCTGAATCGACTCTGTAGTCTGGTGATTGGAGAATAAGATTCCACCTCCTCCATAAACTTGGAGATCGATAAATCCGGGAACGATGAAGTTATCAGAAGCCGTGCCTTGGCTGTCTTTAATAGCCGAAATGCGACCATTCGTTACGGAGATTTCTTTGTTCTCTAGCCATTGCTGGCCCGTGAAAATGCGGCTAGCAAACATCCTTAATACCCAGTTGCTTGACCGTCTTTTCTTGATTCTGTCGCGCCATAATATACCTTGCGAACTGGATCGTATTTAATACATTGGTAGCCACCATAAATACCATTCATATAGCCTACCTGGTGTCCTTTTTGCAATAAATCGCGAATCACTTCATACGGATATCCGTGCTCTAGGGTAATCATTCCCCCAGTTGGCTCCATCGTTTCGCCCGTCGGTTCTGAAGATCCTTCGTGGTTCATGCGAGGATAATCGCCTGCTTCTTGTACGTTCATGCCAAAATCCACCACGTTCATCACAATCTGCACATGGCCCATTGGCTGGTACGCGCCACCCATCACGCCAAAACTCATCACCGGCTGACCATCCTTCGTCATAAACGCTGGAATGATTGTTTGGAATGGTCTTTTGCCTGGCGCATACGTATTATTCTCGCCCTCTTTTAAGTTGTATAATTCGCCCCGATCTTGGAACATAAAGCCTAAGCCATCCGGCATCATTCCCGATCCAAAACCACGGTAATTACTCTGAATCAACGACACCATATTGCCATCCTTATCTGCTACAGTCAAGTAAATCGTATCCCCTTCTTTCAAAGCTGGATTTCCCGCCTCGTAATGGCGACCCGCACGATTCGGATTGATCAACGCCCGGCGCTTCGCGCCGTACTCTTCTGAAATGAGTTCCGCTACTGGAATTTTGGCAAACTCTGGATCCGCATAGTATTTTGCGCGGTCTTCGAAGGCTAGTTTTTTGGCCTCTGTAAACAAGTGAACATGCTCCGCTGAACCTAGTTTTATTTTAGAGAAATCATAGCCCTCTAAAATCGTTAACATCTGCAAAGCCGCGATCCCCTGGCTATTCGGAGGCAATTCCCACACATCAAATCCGCGGTAATTCACCGAAACCGGCTCCACCCAAGTGGACGTGTGCGACGCTAAATCGTCATAGCTCAAAAACCCGCCATTCTTCTTCATAAATGCGTCCATCGTCCGCGCCATTTCTCCCTTATAAAAGGCATCACGCCCCTCTTTACCTAATTTCTCTAAGGTATTCGCTAAGTTCGGGTTCTTGAAAATATCCCCCTCTACCGGCGGCTTTCCATTCGGATAATAATGGTTAGCGACGTTCGGAAACTTGCCATAAGCCGCAGGCACGCGAGCTAATGCGGACGCAAATTCACCATGTACCGGGAAGCCGTTGCGGGCATAGGAAACGGCTTTTTCGAGCACCTTATTCATCGGCATCGAACCGAATTTCTTATGTAATTCAAACCACGCATCCACGCATCCTGGAACACTAACAGGAAGTGGACCCAGCGAAGGTATGTGTGTCAGCCCGCGCTTTTTAAACTCCGCTAATGTCAGTGATTTGGGCGATCTACCGGACCCATTGATCCCATATAATTTCTTTGTTTTTGCATCCCAAACAATGGCAAACAAATCCCCTCCTATTCCATTCACGTGTGGCTCCACCACGCCTTCCATCGCATTCGCCGCAATGGCAGCGTCGATCGCATTTCCACCAGCCTTCAGCACATCAAGTGCGGCCTGAGTAGAAAGAGGATGTGAAGTAGCGGCCATCCCGTTTTGGGCAATGGCCTGTGAGCGAGTCGCCCAAACTTTACCATAGGGACGATCTTGCGCCTGAGTTAAAAGGGGCAAGCAAAGGAGTAGGAGTAATTTCTTCATGTTGTCGATTTTGAGGTGGTAAATTAGGGAATGGTGGGTGGAAATGCAAATGGGCTGTGGGGGTCGCGGGCAAGTCACTAGTCGCTAGTCGGGAGTCCGGAGGGAGGGAGTCGCTAGTCACTAGTCACTAGTCGCTAGTCGGGAGTCCGGAGGAAGGGAGTCGCTAGTCGCTAGTCACTAGTCGCTAGTCGGGAGTCCGGAGGGAGAGAGTCCGGAGGGAGCAACACCCATTACAAAAACAAAAAACCCCTAGACTTCGTCCAGGGGTTTCTGCATTCTTGAACCTAATATAAATTACACTGCCTTAGTAAACCATTTTTGCTTGATGCGCTCCGATATGTAATACATACATGGAACGATTACAAGGGTTAAAACGGTAGAGAACGTTAATCCGAAGATGATTGTCCAAGCTAAAATTCCCCAGAATGCCGCGGAATCAGAACCGATGAAAATGTGCGGATCTAATTCGGTGAATAGGGTAACGAAGTCGATGCTTAAGCCTAAGGCTAAAGGGATCAATCCCAAAACCGCCGCCGAAGCCGTCAACAACACCGGAGTTAAACGAATTCCACCCCCTTCGATGATTGCCTCCTTCAAGTCATAACCGCGCTTGAAGCGAAGTTCCTCAATGAATTCGATCAAAAGAATACCATTTTTCACTACGATACCCGCAAGCGCGATGATACCTACGCCGGACATAATCACGGAGAAAGTCATCCCAAAGGCCATGAAGCCTAATAAGACCCCGATTAGCGATAACAAGATCGTTGCGAAGATGATTAAAGGTTTCACCGCAGAGTTAAACTGCGTTGCTAGAATTAAGTAGATTAAAACTAAAGCCGCTAAGAAAGCCACGGCTAGGAAGGCGCCGGATTCTTTTTGGTCTTCTTGCTCCCCGCCCATACGAATCTTATATCCCTGAGGGACATCGATTTCTTCGAAAAGCGTGGTTAATTCGCCCACGATTTCATTCGCATTATAGCCTTGAATCACATCAGAACCCAGGGTAATAACACGTTCTTGGTCTTTGCGGTTGATTTGGCTGAAGGAAGTAGCATAATGAATATCTGCGATCGAATTCATAGGAACTTGGCGCAAAGCACCGCCCATGTTCATGTCGCGGTAGGTAATATTCATTTGCAATAATTTCTCTGTTTGGTTGCGAGAATCTCCTTTCAATCGCAATTGTATAGGGTATTCATCTTTTACATCGCGGAATTTCGAGATTTCTGCACCGAATAAACCGGTACGTACCGCCATCGCTACCTGCGCTGAGGAGATACCCTCGCGAGAAGCTTTTTCGCGGTTCACGTCGATGATGATTTCGGGCTTGTTTGTTACTAGGTCAGATTTCAATTCTTGAATACCTTGGATGCCTGCTTTCGTGATTGAAGCACGAACCTTCTTCTCTAGATCTTGTAAAACAGAGAATTCATCCCCCGCGATCTCAATCGAAATAGGCTTACCGGTAGGGGGCCCGTTGCGCTCGCGTTCGATGGCAAGCTCGACACCCGGTAGCGGACTTTTGGCAAAATCCGCCTGAATCTCCGTTAAAACATCACCGGTTTTAATACCATCTCGTAATTGTAATTTCTCAAACGCAATCGTCACCTTACTCTTATGCGGAGTAGCGCCACGGTCTGGTTGCATCGGATCGCCGGCATTTTTTCCAACGTTCGAGATAATGGAATTGACAATTTTACCGTACCCTTCTTTTTGAATAAAGGTAGAAACCCGCTTTTCGATCACCTTAGTCACGGAATCCGTTACGACCGCATCCGTTCCGATCGGGGTTTTGGCATAAATATAAATGTAATCTGGATCACCAAAAGGGAAGAAAACCACCTTAGGCTTCACGATACCCATTAATGCGATGGTAAAAATCAACAAGAAGAAGGCCGCAATAGTCGCATAAATGGGACGCATGCCTGTTAAAACCCACGAAATTAACTTACGGTAATTCGTCTTAAAGTTAGGTAAGGTAGTCTCCTGGAACGGCACGATTAACTTCGGAGTGATCACAAAGTGATTTAATACATACAAGAGTAGACATAAAACTAAGAAGTTTCCAAAGCCAAAGTGACCCAAGCCGAAGCCCATCACATATCCGAAAATGGCTAAACTCAACAAGATGAAAACGGTGCGACGGATGTCCGAGAACGTCGGATTCTTCACATCATTCGCCTCTTCATCGTGTCGCTTCATAAACGTAATCGCGAACACTGGATTCATGACATAGGCCACAAATAGGGACGCGAAAAGCGTAATGATTAACGTGATAGGCAAGTATTTCATGAACTCCCCCACAATTCCCGGCCAGAATAATAAGGGCAAGAAAGGCGAAATGGTCGTTAATGTTCCGGACAATACGGGAATAAATACTTCCGAAGCCGCTAATTTAACCGACTCCGTAATCGTCAATTTTTTGAAGTTATTGAACAAACGGTGCGCATTCTCGATCACCACAATCGCATCATCCACCACAATACCTAATCCTAAAAGGAAACCGAATAGAACGATCGTATTTAAGCTGAAGTCTAGCGAGGGCATGAATAAGAAGGTCAACAAGGCCGATAATGGTACCGACAATCCTACGAATACCGCATCTCTAACGCCCATAAAGAACATTAATACGATCACAACAAATAGGAAACCAAGGACAACCGTATTAATTAAATCCGCTAATTCGCCTCGCGTACGCTCAGATTGATCCGCCGTGGTAGTCACAGTTAATCCTTCTGGGAATCTATTTTCCTTGTATTCTTCGATCGTCTTTTCAATGCGATCTGCCGCTTCAATTAAGTTCGCTCCGCTACGTTTGATCACGTTTAGCGTAATAACCGACTTGTTGTTTAAACGCGCAAAGTCTTGCTTCTCTTCATAGCTGTCTTTTACTTCAGCCACGTCTTTTAAACGAACGCGCGCACCCGTTGAAGAACCGACCATTAGGTTCGCTAATTGATCGATATTCTTGAATTCTCCCGTCACACGAAGTGAACGACGCACACCATCCACGGCTAAATCACCACCGGATATGTTTACGTTTTCGCCTTGTACGGCTGATTGTATGTCATAGAATGTCAAACCATAGCTTTGCATTTTGTACAAATCCAGGTTGATTTGGATCTCTCTTTTCAAAGCTCCGATGATGTCCACGCGGTTAATTTCCGGCATTCCCTCGATCTCATCTTGTAAATCCTCCGCATATTTTTTCAACTTATCCAGCGGATAATCACCGGCGATGTTGATGTTCATGATAGGGAATTCCGAGAAGTTGACCTCGGCTACAGAAGGTTCGCGGGTTAAATCTTTGGGCAAATCGGCGATCGCTTTATCTACCGCATCTTGCGTACGCTGTTTAGCGACGGGTACGGCGACATCGGTATTAAATTCGACGATGATCACTGAAATATCCTGCAAAGCATTCGACTTCACGCGTTTTACACCCGTGATGGATTTGATTTGTTTTTCGATCGGCTTATTGATCGTGTTCTCGATATCTGAGGGAGTCGTTCCTGCGTACACTGTCTGGATGACCATTTGTGGCACCACGATGTCCGGGAATTGCTCCTTAGGAAGATTCGAATAGATTCCCATCCCCGCCACAAAAATGATGAAGGTGAAGATGTAAACCGTCGTACGGTTTTGGGCTAACCAGCCCACCATGTTATAGATCAAGCCTTTGCCTTCTGGCAATTGCTCATTTTTGATATTTTTTTCCATTTTCTACTTAGAAAGAGATGGCTGTACCATCCACTAAATCTTGAAATCCTTGTGTAATAAGTGAATCGCCTGCCTTTAATCCTTCTGTGATCTCAGCTTGACCATTGTAGGTTAATCCGACGGTAACTAGGCGAGAACGCGCTATTTTTTTACCGTTTTCTTCTACTGCTACATACACAAGATTTCCTTTTTCGGTCTTTTGGATAATGTTTTCGCTAATAACAATCGCGTTTTTCTTCGATGTATCGTTGATGTTAATCACCGCTAACAAGTTCGGCTTTAAGTCGCCACCCGTGTTTGGAATACGAGCT
Organism: Cytophagaceae bacterium; assembly: GCA_947494535.1. Lineage (GTDB taxonomy): Bacteria > Bacteroidota > Bacteroidia > Cytophagales > Spirosomataceae > Aquirufa. The sequence continues at coordinate 3,431 of CANLVU010000067.1, read as the reverse complement.
TCGATGTCGAACGTACGTGTTAACGGGTTCACCATTTTAGACACTAACGAGATGCGTGCTTTTAATTCCTTGTTTAAATCAGGGAATTTGATGCTGATCTCGTCGCCTTGCTTCACTGTTCCCACATAGGAGTCAGCGATTTTAGCAGAGATTTTCAAGTTACCTAAGTTCACGATTTGAACGATAGGGACACCAGGAGCGCCCATTTCACCTGCTTTTTGGCGAACTAATTCGATGGTTCCAGCAATAGGAGCCGTTACGCGTGATAAGCCTAATTGCGCTTTCAAGGTTACGATTCTTTTTTCCAAAGACTCCATGTTCGACTTCGCGCTCAAGTATTGAACCTCTGTTCCAATTTGCTGATCCCAAAGTGCTTTTTGCTTCATAAAGATCGTCTTTGCTAAAGATAATTGCTGGCGAATCTCTTCAACCGATTCTTTTAGGATGTTATTATCTAAAGTCGCAATCAACTGCCCTTTTGAAACCGACTGGCCTACTACTACTGGCAAAGTTAAAATTACACCACCTGTTTGTGGGCTCACTAAAACTGTGTTTTCTGCTACCACGTTACCTTGCGCTTCTACGAAGTGCTGGAAGTTTTGAGCCACTAAAGGACTCACGCTAACCGCGATTACTTTCGCTACCGCTTGATCCGAAGGCTTACCCACTTCTTTTTCTAAGGCAGCGATTTTCGCCTGGATTTCTTTTTCCTGACTCTTTAAGTCAGCTAATTCTTGCTTCTTATCTTTTGATCCGCAGGCTGCGAACAAAATGATTCCACTTAGGAGGATGGCTATTTTTTTCATGTTTCTGTTAGTCTATGTATAGTGTACCGTTTGCTTTTTCTAATTCAACTTTAGCTACTAAGGCATTGTAAAGGGCCGTAAAGTAGTTTGCTTGTGATTCTTTAATCGATGATTCTGCGTTCAAAACCTCTAGGTTTGAACCTACCCCGTTTTGGTATTTAACCCGAGTTACGCGGGAAATTTCATTCGCTAAGTCTAGGTTCGCCTTTTGTTCTTTCATGGATTCCAAAGCATTCTTCATCGTAATGCTCGCCTGAGAACGTTGCAAGTCGATGGACGATTTTAACAAACCGTAAGACTGGCGAACCTTTTGCAAGTTGTTAGCCGATTGGATTGCTTTGTATTTTTTGGAATAACCGTCAAAAATCGGGATCTGTAAAGAGACCGTTACAGCGGCATTATCAAACCAAGGCTTGTTCACTAAATCGCTAAAAGCATTCGCCCCTGCGTTATATCCATAGTTTGCATTCAATAAAAGACGAGGCAAATAACCCGCCTTGATGCTCTTTAAATCTAGTTCTGCTAAGTTCTCCTGTGTTTGTAAGATGGAATACTCGATGCGACTGGAGTAATTGAAATCGCCGGCAGCATTTGTATTAAATGTTGCTAATTCTACTTTTTCCAAAGTTTCGCTTAAACGAATAGGCTCTTCCATAGGGTAGCCCATCTGAAACTTCAATAAAGAATAGCTTAATGCTTGTAAGCGATCGATGTTTTCTAACTCCGTACGTAAATTATTTGCTTGCACATCTAGACGTTGTACGTCTATCTTTTCCACAAATCCTTGCTTGTTAAGCTCGCGCGTCTCCTTTAACAAGGTATCTAAACGAGCTACATTCAAAGCTAAAAGTCCTTGGCGTTTTTCGTTGACCAAAATTCCATAGTAAGCCTTCGTCACATTCTCAGCCACTTGCTGCTTCGATTGCGTTACTGATTTAACGGCTAAGTCCTTGTATACGGACGAAGCCTTTAAGCCTAATAGATAAGATCCGTCAAAAACTAATTGACTTAATCCCACATTCGCGAAACCAGCGTTATCTACCCCAAATTTCGCCGCAATCAATTCTCCCTCAGCCGCCGCTGGATTGAAAATTCTGGCTGGGATGAAAACACGTTGCAAGATGAGGTTGTTGGTGAGCGAAAGAGAACCATTGACTTGTGGCAAGCCTATCGCTCTGATTTCATTCACCTTCGCATTTGCGTTCTGCAAGTCGATTTGGCTATTTTTAACTTGAACCTGGTGCGCGATTGCGTAGTCTACTGCTTGTTTTAAGCTATAGTTCTGCGCAGTGGCGGCCAGAGAGGTCAGTAAAAATAGACCGGCATAGATTTTTCTTAGGCGGATCATGATTTTAAATTGTTTTGGTAAGATGTGTAAAGCGTTAAACCTTTTTCAGTTAAGATTCCCCGCATAAAAATGTCCATCAGCGTTAGCTGAGTATCATACAGGGATAATTTGTTGTTAGGGTAAAAATTAGGATTGAAAGCCAAATCCACCTCAGCCATACGCAAGCGGGCTAATAATTCGAAATCGATATCATTTCTAAAATAGCCGAACTGGGCACCTTTCTTAAAGTCAGCGATCAAATTTTTATGAATGCATTTTTCGCCATGTTCGGCGAAAAGTTGATAAGCATTCGGGAAGTATTTTTGAATCTCATATAATAGACGCGGGTTCATCTGAGTAAACAAATCCTTCGTCATTTCAAAAGACTGAAATATCTTTTCAATCACATTTGGATATAGCCTATCGAGCTCATCCCATTTAATATCATCTTGTACTATGAAGGTTTTTACGACCTCATATACCATCGAATCTTTATCTGGAAAATGTTGATAAATCGTTTTTTTCGAAATCCCTAATTCGCTAGCAATCGCATCCATCGTTACGGTCTTGACACCGTAGCGGAAGAATAATTCAGTTCCTTTTTCTAGAATGCGCGATTTCATTTGCTTCCCCCGTTGATTTATCGGGAAGCAAAACTATGGAAACTTTTAGAGATTACAAAGTTTTCTTGTATTATTTTTAGATAACCGAATGGTTAAATTTGATTAACGGCCAAAATCATCCTGCAAGCGGACGATATCAGATTCATCCGAGGGATGCTCTACATCGGTATGTTGCCAAATCTCAGTCACCACACCCCAATTGTCTAAACCGACTAAACGATGGCGAGTGCCTGTAGGCAAAGTGATCAACTCTTTCTCTTGGTAAACACCAGGAGCAGACTGCTCATCGGTTTCCGAAATGACCACTCCCACGGGACCTGCATTCACCGTCCAAACCTCCGCTCTGCGGAAATGGTATTGCCAAGACAAACGCTTCTCAGGTGCCACCACTAAGAACTTAGGACTTAGCTTCTGAGTGATTTGAATCGCGTCCATCGAAAGCTGGGGGAAGAATTGCGCTGCAAACTTCGCTGCCTGAGTCTCGTCTAATACAAAGAAACCTCCCCAAGGGCGGCTATGGTCTTTATCGATAATCGTATAACCTTGGGAAAGGATGTAAGCTTCGACTTGTGCGAAGACTTCAGTGGCAGGAGTGGATGCGCTAAAATTCATAGCACAAAAATAAAAAAAAGACGGGAGAGCGTCCCGTCTTTTCTAATCTAATTATCGAATGGC
>CANLVU010000066.1 GCA_947494535.1 Cytophagaceae bacterium | reverse complement strand
CGGCTTTTGGCCAAAATTCCTTACATCTACTTCTACAAGATTCCAATAAAGAAGCGCTGCCTTTTGCAACGGTTCTATTGAAGAAAACAGCCGATTCAAGCCTGGTGAAGGGCATGAATACGAATGAAAAAGGGGAACTGCAGGTATCTAAATTACCCTTGGGCAAATTTACTTTAACCCTTCAATCAACGGGTTTCAAACCTACCAAAATCACCTTAGATGAGATATTGTCCGATACTCAAATCGAATTAGGTATCATCACACTTTTGCCTTTGAGCACAGAATTAGCAGAAGTGAAGGTAACGGCGACGAAACCGTTCATCGAAAAAAAGCTCGACAAGACGATCGTTAATGTGGAGAATTCAGCCATGGCAGCTGGGAATACTACGATGGAATTACTAGAGCGGTCACCGGGTGTGATCGTGGACAAGGATGGCAATATTTCATTGCGCGGAAAATCAGGCGCATCGATTATGATTGATGGAAAGATTTCCTACTTAACAGGTGCTGATTTAGCGAATTATTTAAAGAATTTACCAGCAGACCAAATCTCACAGCTAGAAATCATGGCCAACCCGTCATCGCGCTATGATGCGGCAGGAACGGGTGGGATTATCAACATTAAGTTGAAAAAGAATTCGAATATTGGTTTGAATGGTTCGGCGAATGCAACAATAGCACAAGGAATTTATTCACGCCAAAGCACGGGGGTGAATTTGAATTATCGAAAGAATGGCTGGAACTGGTTTGGAAATGGATCCGTTGTCAATCGAATTACTTTAGAACGTAATAATTTCACGCGCTATTTTAGAGCCCAAAATGAAGTTTGGGAAAACGGGTTTGCTTTTAAAAATGAGAACCAGACAACGCAATTAAAAGGGGGTGTGGATTGGTATTATTCGAAGAAAACGACCGTGGGGATTTTGGCATCTGCAAACATCAATCAATTTGCCATCAATAATGGATTAAATCAGACTATTCAATATACCGGAAATAGGACTGCATTATCTAGACTAAATACCTACAATACTGTCGAGAATCCAAGCCATAACTACGCGACAAATTTCAACTTTAAGCATGCCTATGATAGCACTGGACGTGAATTAAGCATAGACGTAGATTATGCGCGTTTTGTGGATAATAGTGGTTCGAATCTACGATCGCAATTTCAAGGCGGAGACTTCAGCACCTTGCGTCCTGACTCTCTCTTGTTGAACAACTCTAAATCCTTTGTAGATCAATATTCATTCAAACTAGATTATGTCTTACCCTCTTTTTTCAAGTCGAAGTGGGGTGCGGGCTTAAAATCTTCCTATGTGAAAACGGATAATGATTTACAATTCCAGGGCAAGAACGATAGGGCGCCTAACTATACTTTTTTAACTGGTCAAAGCAATCACTTCGTCTATGAAGAACAGATTCACGCGGCCTACCTGAACACAGAACGCGCCATTGGTAAATTCAGTTACCAAATCGGATTGCGTGGGGAGTGGACTGTAGCCAATGGCTTGTCTCAAGCCTACACGGCGAATTCGAAAGACTCGACATTTCACCGCGATTATGCCCAATTATTTCCGAGTGCTTTTCTTCAATATGATCTTTCCAAAAACCATAGCCTCAGCTTGAACTTTTCACGTCGAATCGATCGCCCTAGCTACGGGGATTTGAATCCCTTTGTGTTCTTCTTAGATAATTATACCTTCCAAGTGGGCAATCCATTGTTAATCCCTCAGTTAACCAATTCGATAGAATTAAGCCACACCTTTATGGGGGCATTCAGTACTATTTTGGGCTACAGTCATACCACTAATGTGATCACTGAAATACTAAAGCAAGACACAGAGGCTCGAAAATCTTACCAAACAACGGCTAACATGGCCGAGCGAACGAATTATAGTCTTGGCTTTTCTTTACCTATTCCTATCGCCAAATGGTGGTCCAGCAACACGGACATCTATTTCAATCGCAATGAATTAGTGGGAAAAGTCGAAAACGCGAACATAAGTCCATCCAATAACCAGTTCTATTTCAACACGAACCACATCTTTACCTTACCAAAAGAATACCGCTTCGAAATTGGCGGCAGCTATTTCTCTGGTGGATTAGAGAGTGCCTTTATTTTTGGGGCAGGTGGTAACTTGAACATAGGAATCCAGAAGACCGTGCTTAAAAAACGCGGGGTCATCCGATTGAATGCACAAGACCTATTGTACACCTCAAACCCAAACGTATTTATTAAATACGGAGATCTAGATATTGTCGTTCGCCCGCGTCAAGATTCGCGAGTGGTGCGTTTGAATTTCTCGTATCGTTTTGGGAATATGGCTATTAAAGGGGCAAGGGAGAGAGCGACGGGACTAGAGTCTGAGAAATCCAGGGTTAAATCGAAATAACTCGTCTTTTTAATTGTAAATCTAAAATTGTGCTGCGCAATAATTTTGTGATTTACAATTAAAAAAACTCTCTGGGAGTACGTCGAATATCTCTTCTCTATACTCTATAATCTCTAATCTCGAAGAAGAAGTTGAAGTAGATGATTAAAAATCATCGACTTCAACTTCTTCTTCGTTAACCCTCCTCCTCTCCCGAGCCTCTTTCATCTTCTTGGTTTCAAGTTTATAAGTGAAGCCGATAAAGAAAATGCGGGTTTCCTTTTTACGTACTATGTCACTGATTAGACCGAAGGGACGGGAATCGTAGACGGTTTTTTGGGTATCGAAAATATCATTTACCCGTGCATTAATGGAGAGTTTGCCAAAATCCTTTTTGACCCCCACATCCACCGTATAAAAGGGCTGGATAATGCCAAAAGGATTAATTTGTTCAGATTGGAATATCCCAGAAATTTGAGCTGACCACTGCTTGTTCCATTTGAATTGTTGGTTCAAACGCGTATTCCAACTCCATCGATTCAAGGATACTTCTGTGTTATTAATTAAGCCTTCTAAGTCCGTTTGAAAAACGGACGAATTTAAGGTGACTTTATAGTTCTTCGTGATGGACCAAGTGGATATATTTTCGAAGCCCCAGGCACGGGATTTGGAGATATTTTCATAGCGAGTCAAAGTGGTATCTCCACCCAAAAATGTCCTCACCCTCCCTACTAATCCTGTAATCTCCCGGTAAAATAAAGTGTTCGATACGGAAAGCGATTTAAAATCTTTATTGTGAGCTAACTCAAGTAAAAGTGTTCTCTCTGGCTTTAAATTAGGGTTTCCTGAATTTAAATTTAGCGGATCTGCAAAAGAGATAAATGGATTTAAGGATTTATAACTAGGCCGTGTAATGCGGGTAGAGAGCCCAAAAGAAAGGGATTCTGTCGTAGAAACAAGATGCAGTAGGGTTAAAGCGGGAAACAAATTCACGTAGTTTTGCTTCACTCCACCTGCTATTTCTGTCGCCTCTAACCTCAGTCCAGCATCCACATTCCATTTTGCACTTTTATAGGCTTGCGAGAGGTAAGCGGCTTGCACGTGCTCTTGGTAGTCGAATCCATTAGATCTGGCCGCATCACGTTCATATAGTTCCTCTTTTAATCTTTCATAGCGAAAGTCATTTGTGAAAAACCGGGAATTAAATCGAAAGCCGTAGTCTACTTTCAGGCGGGGCGAAATCGTTTTAGTCCAGTCGCCCTGGAGTAAGAGGGTGGAGTTTTGGCTAGAGGCCGCTGACCGCTCAAAACGCTCTGGTATGTTTGGATTAGGGGTGTCAAAATTCTCATAGAAATAATGCTGATAAAATTGATTCGCGTCTGATCCTTGATTTCTAATCCATAAAAAATCGATTTTTCCGTTCGCACTCGGGTTGTAAAACAAATTTAAATCGAAGCCATAATCACTCCCTTTTTTATCTGCGTCGCGCGCATACAGACGATCAGCCGTACTCACAAACTCACTTTTATTATAACGCGTTTCTGAATTGTGATCCCTCGAAAGTCGACCGATAAATGACAAGCCTATACTGCGGTCTTTGCTGAGCGTATAAATGGAGTTTAGACGAAGGGATTGATTGTAATCCCGGTTGATTTCATCCGTGTTTTGGGTGATTTGAGAATAGCCAAATTTACTTTGATTTTCCCGGTACAAGGACTGGTAATTGTTTCTGCTGTTTTGGCGTAAATTAAGATCAATCAAATGTGTCCAACGCTTCACACCTTTAACATAGGTGGCAGAGAGGGCATATTTGTCATTTGTGCCCACATTCGAATTTATCCGAATAGATTCTGATTTCGACCCTTTTTTCAATACAATATTCAATATTCCTGAACTTCCTTCGGCCGTGTATTTGGCTCCGGGATTCGACAGAATTTCAATGCGATCAATCTGATCAGCCGGATACAGGCTCAACGCATTTGCGCGAGATGAACTCACAATACCTGCCGGCAAACCATCAAAAAATAGCGTTAAATTTTGGTTTCCACGGTAGGTGATATGACCATCACTCGTGACATAAATGGAGGGGATATTACTTAAAATGTCAAACAGATTACCTCCTAAATTCGTCAAGTTAGCCCCCACTTGGTACACTTTTTTCGAAGGATCAGTGGATAATTCAGACCGAATCCCTTCGACTTTTACCTCTTTTAATGTGCGCGTTGAATCGACTTGCGCCGCAAGTGAAAAGGGCAAAAGAAAAAAGAGGATTTTATGCATCTACATCGAGTGGAGCGGACTCATTTTCTTTGGAAAAATAATACACCCTTAATTGCGCAATTCCACGCTGATAATCCACTTTAACCACCTGTACTTTGTGAATCGGATAACCCGTTCTCTCCGATAAATCCTTGAGTAAATCCGCTCGTTCAGCTGGTTTAATTAAACCTAGGTTATCGTAGTTTAAGGTTTGGTAATTCTCATGCGTCAGCGACAAAGTTCTGCCTAATAAAAAGGTCATGGCCACCAATACCGAATTAGCTACCAAAAGCATCTCCAAATTAATTAAGGAGGCTAAAGAGTTAATTATGCCCAGCGTTACCACTAAGAAAAAGTAGCCCATTTCACCGATAGGAACGGTGACCGTCCGGTAGCGAAACATGGAGAACAAGGCGAACAATCCGAAGGCAAAACCAAACTTCAAATCCGCCTCTGCTAATAGATAACAAAGCACGAAAAGGATCGTATTAAATAAGAAAAAGGTGAAAACGAAGTCGTTGTTACGGTATTTCGGGTAGTAGATAAAACGCACCACAATGAACGTGAAAAGTAAATTAAGTGCGTACCTAAGGAGGAAATTTTCTAGCATTTGTTCTGAATTATCTTCAAATATAACCAAATAGATTTAAACCACATTTTATCTATTTAAGCCTACTCCTGATAACAATCAGGAATTTAACCCGTTATATTGTATAAATTTCGACCTAAAACCCTGAGTCCACATGGAAAACAAAATCAAACGCCTCGAATTCTTAAAATCATTAGGCTTTAAAGGGGCCTCTCTTTTAGCCGTTTATTGCGGAGTTTCTAGCCTAAGTTCCTGTAAAAACGAAGACGTTACTCCAGCCAGCAATATAGATTTCACCTTAGATCTTACGAATGCTGTGTACAGCAAATTAAACACGGCAGGAAATTACGTCATCGCGAATGGAATCGTCATTGCGCGCGTTTCAAGTACTTCTTTCGCAGCTGTTACGCAAGTTTGCTCACATGAAAATAAGGCTAATGTCATTTACAACGGTAGTGAGTTTTACTGCACTCAACACGGGGCCACTTTCTCAACCAGTGGAGTGGGAACCAATGCAAATGGTAGCAGAGGAATCAAAGCCTACCAAACAACCTTATCAGGAACTAACCTTCGTGTATTCTCGTAATGAAAAAAATACTCCTTTTCCTCGTTTTTAGCACTCCGCTGTTCGCTCAGGATGATCTTTTAGCTATGCTCGAAAAAGAGGATGCGAAAAAAGTTACGTATACCCAGGCTACTTTCAAGGGTACACGCCTCATTAATGGTCAAACGGTGGAAACGCTCGCGAAGCAGCATTTGAATTTTTGGATATCTCATCGTTTTGGATCCATAAATTCAGGATTCATCGATAATTTTCTGGGTTTAGATGAGGCCAAAATTCGTTTAGGCCTGGAATATTCCTTAACGGATAAACTATTGCTAGGTATGGGTCGTTCCACCATTGAAAAAACGTACGACTTCTACGCTAAATACAAGGTGTTAGCGCAATCCAGTAAAATGCCTGTAACGGCCACCCTATATGGCGGTATGACAACCAATACGATGCCAAGTGGCTACACCACATCCAGTGGAAATGTGATGCGCTACCAAAATAATTTGCAGCGCCAATCCTATTTTGGTCAGCTTCTGATCGCCCGCAAATTTTCAGATAAATTATCCCTTCAATTAATGCCTACGTTGTTGCACAATAATTTGTCCGAATCAATATACTTGGACAATAAAATGCTCTCCATGGGTATTGGTGGAAGGTATAAAGTCACAAATCGCTTAAGCATTTCGGCAGAATATTATAAAAATATAGTAGATAAAGAAGATTATGAAGAAGGGTCAGGTAAAGCCTACCCTTACCAAGATTCTTTTTCACTCGGTTTTGATATTGAAACAGGCGGACACGTCTTCCAATTGCATTTGACTAACTCCCGAGGTATGACGGAGAAACATTTTATAGGCCAAACACTAGGAACCTGGGGCGCTGGCGACATCTTTTATGGCTTTAACGTAGCCCGTACATTCAGTTTAGAACCTAAGAAAAAATGAAAAAAATATTCCTATTAGCTCTGTTATTTGTTGGATTCCAATCCAAAGCACAATTATTCATGACCACTACTGGCGAGGTATCCTTCTTTTCTAAAACACCCTTAGAAGATATTGATGCCGTCAATAAATCCGTTAGCAGTATCATAAATACCGAGACGAACGAAGTGGCTGTTCAAATGCGCGTCACTAATTTCGTATTCCCTAATAAATTAATGCAAGAGCACTTTAATGAGAATTATTTGGAAAGCGAAAAATTCCCCTCCGCCACCTTCAAAGGAAAGATCAAGGAATCTGTAGATCTAACTGTCGCAGGCACCTACCCTATCACTGCCGCTGGTTCAGCGACCATTCATGGCGTGACTCGCCCTATTGAATTAAAGGGAACCATTGTTTCGACTGGCACCAGTCTTGCCTTAACGTGTGCATTTGAAGTAAAATTAGTGGATTACAAAGTAGCCATTCCTAAAATTGTTTTTGCGAAAATCGCTGAGGTGATCAAGGTTTCTAGCAAAATCAATTATAGCAAAAAATGAAAAATCTCTGGGTCCTAGCGGTACTAATTCTGGTTTTCTCTTGTCTAAACGACAAAAACATACCTTTGCCCGTCAAGCCTATTTCAATCGACACCACGACTATTCCACCCGTCGTGACCACCCCTGTTGTCACTAACTGCAGCCCTGATACCGTCTATTTCAATCAAACCATTTTACCGCTAATTACCTCAAATTGCGCGATGAGTGGCTGTCATGATGTCATTTCCAAAAAAGAAGGTGTTGTCCTAACCGATTACACGAACATCATGCGCGAGGTAATAGTATCCTCCCCTGCGTCAAGTGACCTTTATAAATGCCTTTTCGCGAACAGTGAAGATCGAATGCCGCCTGCTCCAGCATCTGAATTTAGTTCAACAAACAAAGGAATCGTTTTAAAATGGATCCAACAAGGAGCGAAAAATAATTCTTGCTCGAATACCGCCACTTGTGACACGGTCAATGTAAGCTTCAGCACATCCGTTTCGCCCGTTCTAAAAACCTATTGCGTGGGTTGCCACAGCGCAGCAAGTCCATCCGCAGGCATTGATTTATCCACTTATGCCGCTGTAAAAGTCCATGCTACAAATGGTCTACTTATAGGATCAATTACTCATGCCGCCGGCTACAAACCCATGCCATCCAGTACCTCGAAACTAGGCGCCTGCGAAATCAATCAGATCAAAGCCTGGGTCACTAAAGGAATGCTTAATAATTAAATAGATAGCTAACTATTTAAATTACAATTTAGTTCCATTTAGGACTTTTTTAGCTCTCCTGATTTTTATCCATTTTTCAGTTCCATATCGCTCATTCTGACGCGTATTAATAGTCTTCTTGAACTATGTTATAATATGTTATAACCGATTAATAAGTTTTTTTGATTATTTGCTCTAAAAAAAATACATTTACTACACTATTTGATTTTTTAAATTGGCCGAAATGCCCTCTGTTCTTTTTTAAGATGAAAAAATTTGCCCTACTGTTTGCCCTCGTTTTGAGCTCTATTGTATCTCAAGCAGCGTTCAAGACAACTCCGGATTTACGTTCTTCTAAGCGACTGGAGGCGAATAGGGTGGTGGCTACTAATGATTCCATCACGTTTTACGTGGGCAGATTGAATTCAGCTGTTTTCCCTGCTGGATCAAGTTCAGGCCAAACAATTACACCAACATTACCTGCAGGTTTAAGTCTTGATCCAACAACTGGGGCGTTGTCTGGAACTCCTTCTACTACACAGGGTTATGTAGATTATACGATTGCAGGGGGAACACCGGCTTCAAGAGCATTTAAATTAAGAATTATTGATGATAGAGCACCTGCATTCAGCTATGCGACACCATTCTCATTTCCAGAAAAATCAGCTATTACGCCTATTTTGCCCACTATTACTGCAGGTAGCCCAATTACATTTTCAGTAACTCCAGCATTACCCCAAGGGCTTTCACTTAATTCTGCCACGGGTGAAATAACAGGAACACCCTTAACTACAAGTTCAGGTAGTTATACTATACTTGGAATAAACAGCCGTAATGCCACATTTACTGTTCCGATTACAATTAACATAACTTTAATTCCCCCAAGACCCAACTATTTCCCCAATCCTATTGTATTAAAAAGATATACGCCATTTAATCAGATCCCACCTACTAATTCGGGTGGATTAGCTAGTTCATGGAGCATTTCACCAACAACAATGCCACCTGGAATTAGTTTTTTAAACAATGGAACTATAGCTGGTAGGCCTACGGGCAATATATTATCATACACTTATACCGTCACTGCATCAAATACTGCGGGATCAGGAACTGCTTCTTTGACCATTAACGTCATCAATGAGGACGCACCTACATTAGTTTATCCTCAAGCAAATGTTATTTTATTTCAGAATGAATCGTTTAGTGTTGTACCGAAGACTCCTGAAACAACAGGCTATGGCGTAGCTTATGCAGCCACTAATTTACCCGCAGGAATAAACATAGTTGAAAGTACAGGTGAGATTTTTGGATTTCCAACAACGCCGCAAAATGCCACCGTTGCAACAATCACAGCAACAAACGGAGGAGGATCTAGAACATTTCAAATAAGTTTCGAAGTTAAGCCGCCTAAACCTGTTATATCATACAGCCCCACCACTCAAACATTCTATAAGGACAAAACAGCAAATGATTGGATACCTACAGTTTCGCCATTGCCCAACGAATTAGGGGCCCCTAACATTACTATATCTCCAGGACTACCAGCAGGATTGAACCTTAATAATAATAACGGCATTATAAGTGGTATTCCTACAGCTTCATCACCTTTG
>CANLVU010000065.1 GCA_947494535.1 Cytophagaceae bacterium | reverse complement strand
CCAGGGTACGAAAAGTGGGGCTACCAAAGCTGCTCCTGCACCAGCAGCGAAAAAACCGAATGCGGCGGCGGTGAAGCCGAAGAAGGATGATGGATGGTGATAAAATAATTTAGGGCTTCTTAAAACGGCGCAAGCACATGTTTTCTGAACCCCTAAATTGTTTTATCTCTGGAAAGAGAATAAAATTAAAGTGCTCCTAGAATATAGTTGGATACAACATTTTCTAAGAGCACTTTTTTTATGAAAGGATAAGAGTCCATTTAATTGATTAGTATAGTTTAGGCTCCGCGGAAAACATGTACTTGTGCCGTTTTCTAGGAGCACTTTGTTTTATACAGTAAAATAGAATCGAGGATAAGAGTTCTATTATTCATGGTAAATAAAAGACCCGAAGCCGAGTCTTTTCGCCAGGAACAAGGAGACTTCGGGTCTTTTATTTACCAGAATATAGGCCCTTTGCCGAGATACTTCTCCGCAATTGGCTCATAATATGCCTTCAATTCCTCATAAACCGGAATCACCGGGGATTTGGTATACAAATCGTATTGATTAAAATCGCGAATCCATTCGAGGTATTGAGCATCTTTATCATTCAATAAAGCTTTGTAGCTGCCGCCTGAATGCCATGGATAGAAGGAGTGGTAGCGAATCATGGCCATTCCTGCTTCTGGAATGGTGTTTTCTTTGTGATTACTTAATACTTGGAATAAATATTCATCATGTCCCCAGGCGAGGTGGACATTATCTAAACCGCAGCCTGCTTCGTAAATACCTAATTCAGTATGGTAACGAGGGTCTTGCATGTCCGGGTTTAATGCGTTGAACTCTGGATAAACACAGGAGTCTGGTAGTTTACAACCTACGACAAATACATCACCTACTAATCCCCATTGTTCAGCTTGAGAGGTACCGTCTTCGTCAGATCCGAAAAGGTACATGGCTTTTCCTAAGTCATGTATTAGACCTACTAACTGCATCCAATCGGGGCGATTGTCCGCACGCATACCTTCGGCAGATTGCAAGAGGTGAATGATGTTAGGGAGGTTTAAATCTGGATCGGAAACATCGATGAGGACGTTTAAGCGTTCCATCATATCCCAAAGATCCATGGGACGTTCGAAAGTCAGGTATTTAGCCTTCATACGTTGAACATATTCGTATGTTTGGCGGGAGCGCATTTTACGATAGTGCTCTTTTACGGCGGCGGTGATATCACCTTGATCGTAATTTCTGAATTGCTCTTTTTCTTTAACAGGGGTTTCCATAGTCCTAGATTTTGGAACTAATTTACTCAAAGCGATGGAAAAATAAAATTATGACTTCAGGATTAATAGAATGATAGCGCTTGCTAACATTAAAAGTCCCATCACAAAGAAGATAGATGGATTTAATCCTGGTACCGTATTTTCGGCTAAAGATGCCTCATAGGGGTTCTCTGAAAGGTAACGAACGGGGATTTCTTGTCCTATTTCGCAGTTTTTGGACAAACCTTTATCCGCTTCTCGTCTAAATTCTAATCCATTTACGTAGTAAGAGACGATCGGAAAATAAATGGGGAATCGGCCGCTGTGGTCATCACGTGAATAACGTTTCGAGATTTCAACGATTTTACCGTAGGTCATCTTAGAATTGTGCACCCATTGCTTGCGCTTTTTGAAAAGGACAAATCCAAAACCAATTAATACCACAGAAATCAACGTGAACGCTCCCAAAAACAAGGGCATCGATCCGTGAAATTCGCCAGTAGGCCGAGCTGATATTAATAAGATTCCAAACATAATAGGGGTGTTGAAAACAATTCAACAGTCAAAAAAACGACAAATAATACTGATTATCAAATAATTAGAGTCTCCCTCAGATTTGAAGTCAAGTTGTATTTTAATAGGATAAAATAAGATTTTTGTATTATTTGAAAAAACTAGATTCAAAAACAGACTGATCTTTGAAAAAAATGGTAAAATTATTAAAAACAAGTGTTTGAAAATCGACAAAATAGCCTAAAAATATATTTTCAGAAAATTTTAAATATCAGACAAATTTGTATTTTTGGTCTCTCTAAACCTCAAAAAAGATGAAAAGTAGCGTAAAATTCCAACTCATGTCCATGATGTTCCTGATGTTCTTCGGATGGGGCGCCTGGTACGGCCAAATGAGTAAATACTTACTCGATAATTTACATGCAACGGGCGACCAAGTGGGAAACGCCTATACCACTTTTGCCATCGCCTCCATCTTTGCCCCCTTCTTTGTGGGCTTAATTTCAGACCGATTCTTCGCAGCCCAAAAAGTGATGGGCTTTTTGAATATTCTGGGTGGAGTTATCCTTTATTTTTTAAGTTTAGAGAGGGATCCAGAGGCCTTCTTTTGGTATATTTTAGCGTATACACTTTGCTTTGCCCCTAATTTGGCCTTATCGAATTCGATTGCGATGAACCAAATGTCTAATCCAGAGAAAGAGTTCCCGAGCATTCGAGTAACCGGAACCATCGCTTGGATTGTGGTGACGAATATCATCGGTTTTTATGCTTTGGGAGACAAAGTTGCCATATTTGAGATTGCGATGTACACTTCCTTCCTACTAGGAATTTACTCGTTTACCCTACCTAATACGCCTCCTAAAGCTGATAAGAATGCGTCTGTAGCGCAGATTTTGGGATTAGATGCGCTTAAACTTTTTAAAGACCGCTCTTTCTTAATCTTCTTTATCTCTTCCATTTTGATCTGCATTCCTTTGTCGTTCTATTATGCGATGGCAAATCCTTCGTTAACGGATTCGCACATGAGCAATGTAGAGAACAAAATGTCCTTAGGACAGGCTTCTGAAGTCATTTTCATGCTGTTGATCCCAATCGCTTTTACGCGTTTAGGGGTGAAAAAGATGCTCGTGGTGGGTTTAGTGGCATGGATTATCCGCTTCCTGTGTTTCGGTTATGGTGATGGAATTTCAAGCGAATGGATCTTGTACATCGGAATTATCCTCCATGGAGTTTGTTACGATTTCTTCTTTGTGACGGGTCAGATTTATACGGACCAAAAAGCAGGAGAGAAAATCAAAAACTCAGCGCAAGGCTTAATCACTTTTGCCACTTACGGAATCGGAATGGGCATCGGATCGAAGCTTTCAGGCATCGTTCTCGATTACTACACGGTGAATGATGTGAAGAATTGGCAAGCCGTTTGGATGGTGCCAGCTGCCATTGCAGGTGTGGTATTGTTACTGTTCGTATTCTTCTTTAGCGAGGCTAAAAGTAAACCTACGTATTCTTAATCTTGCGCAGCATAAAAGGTACGATCGAAGGAAAGAAGCGCTTCATAAATAGGCCAAAACCTTCGAGGAGACCGCCTACAAAAAATTCATTTTTCTGAGCTAGGATAGCTTGCAAGATTTTCTGTGCGGTGAAGTTGGGATCTAAGCCTTTGGCCTGATTCGGATCCATCTTTCCATAGGCCTCCCCCCTCTCGTTCATCGCGTGAAGGGAAATATTCGTCTTGATATAACCCGGCAAAATCGTGGTCACGCGAATCCCCTCATTGAAAACTTCCGCCCGAACCGAATCAAAGAAACCAATCAACGCGTGTTTCGTCGCACCATAAGCGGCCCTGCGCGGAGTGGAAATTCGTCCAGCAACCGAGGCAATCGGAACGAAAACACCCGATTGTTGAGCCGTAAAGACAGGCAAAACAGCCTGCGTTAAAGAGACAATAGAGAAGAAATTCACCTCAAAAAGACGGCGATACACGTCGAATTCCGTGTCTTTCACAAAAGAACGTTGAGAAACCCCGGCATTCAAAACCAAATAATCGATGCGACCATAGGTTTGAATCACATCTTGCACGCGATCCGCGTGTTCTGACAATGAAAGCATATCAAACGGAAGCACGTAAGCATTGCCGCAGGCTTTGGCCACTCGCTGCAACTCTTCTTCTCTGCGAGCAGATAACACTAAAAGCGCACCTTCCGCAGCAAAAGCATAGGCTAACGCCTCACCAATACCTGAGGACGCCCCGGTAATCCAAACAACTTTATTGTGAAATTTCATGGGATGCGAGTTTTGCTTCTAAGGCTTGGAAAAAATCGGCCATCGGATTTACCTCGAGGCGTTGTAATTTCTGCCATAAACGAACGGCTTTGGTCATTAATCCACTTTCGATTAAGAAGCCATCGTGTCCATACAAGGAATCGATGACTTGGAAAGAGGCACCAGGAATGTATTTGGCTAAAAACTCTTGCTCCACAATGGGAAACAAGGCATCAGATTTAATGCCGATAACGAGCGTTTTAGATTGAATCAGTTTCAATGCGGCGATAGCACCACCGCGATTTCGACCCACATCTTGCGTATCCATCATCTTCGATAGTTGGAAATACGAAAAGGCATTAAAACGTTGGGCTAATTTTTCGCCTTGGTAGCGCTGGTAAGAAACCGCGCGCAAAGATGAACCGTAGGAATTTTCCTTTCTGGCTTGGGTAATCAGGTAGGTTTCGTAGTTACGGTAAGAGATCAGGGCTGTCGCGCGTGCGGCCTTCATACCCTCTAAACCAGCTTTAGGCTGTGATTCTTTCCACGAAGGATCGACTTCGATGGCCATTCTTTGGGACTCATTAAAGGCAATGCCCCAAGGCGAATGGATGGCGTTCGTCGCCACTAAAATCAAGTTTTCGATCAACCCTGGATTCATAATCGCCCATTCCACGGCTTGCTGGCCACCCAAGGATCCACCGATGCACGTTTTGATTCGATTGATTTTTAGTTCTTTTCGCAGAACCTCGAAGCTAGACACCACATCACGAATGGTTACATCCGGAAACGAGTGAAAATAAGGCCTCCCCGTTCTCGGATCCACCGTTAAAGGGCCAGACGAACCATAATGCGAACCCAAAATATTGACACAGACGATTAAATTATTCTCTGGATTGAACAGTTTTCCCGGGCCCACCAGGCCTTGCCACCATTCCGCCACATCGTGACTTCCGGTAAAGGCGTGGCAAATCCACACGACATTGTCCTTTTTTGTGTTGATTTTGCCCCAAGTTTGGTAAACTAAATCCAAAGCAGGTAATTCACCCCCTAATTCAAGGGCAAATGGGGACGCGGAATGAAAATGATGAAACTCAGCTTGCATGCACAAAATGGTTTATATTTCCCTAAACAGGCACCGCCTGGGGTAGGAATTAGCACCGGGGTCTACATTTGCAGACGGGTTGCCAGAAGTTCATTGAGCCTAGTCTCTCCCTTCTTCTTTATAAATCAACCAGCGAAGCTTTTTGATTTGAGGATGCAAGTAACAGCCGAAATCGCTTTTTTCCAAAAACTTTGCCCATTAATTCCTTTCTGACGATATTTGCCCTATGTTAAAAATGACCATTTTTTATGGAATTTTAGGAGTCATTCTATGGGCTTTAGCTCAAACGCCCTTGCTACCCTACCTTCACCCAGAGCTGAAATTCATCTTTGTCTTTCTACTTTTCCAATCCTATTTGACTTTTAATCTTGCCAATCTAGGTTCAAAAAACAAGGGAGAGAAATACATTCCATTTCAAATGCTTACCCTCTCGATTCGATTTATTTTGAGCGTCGTTTTCATTGGATATTTCGCCTATATCCACACCCCAAACATGGTCTTATTCGCCAGCAACTTTTTTGTACTCTATTTATGTTGCACAAATTTTGAAATTTTTGGTTTGCTTCGTAACTTGCGACGTTTTTAGAAAATAGCAAGATTAATATTTCAGATGCAGGTTAAGACTTCAATACAAAAAATGTACTTTTCGAATATCCTACTAGGGCTATTCCTCAGTTTTATTAGCTTATCGGCGTTCGCAAATGAACCCGCTGCAGCTCCTACTTCTGAGGTGAAAGAAACAGCTGCTCCAGCTGAGGCTAAATCAGAGAAATTCGATCCAGGTAAATTAATTCTTCACCACATCGCAGATGAACACGAATGGCACTTCTTCACCGTAGGTCATTTTCATGCTACGCTACCTTTACCTTGTATCGTTTATACAGCATCAGCAGGTCTACAAGTTTTCTCATCGGCTAATTTCAAAAATGAGCACCACGAGGAGGTTCCATACAATGGTTTTGTTTTAGAGCACGGTAAAATTCACGCGGAGAATGGCGAGAAGGTTTATGATATTTCGATCACGAAAAACGTAGCCTCTTTATTATTATCGGCCGTTTTATTATTGACTATCTTCATTGGAATTGGTAAAAAATACCAAGATAATCCACACAGAGCTCCTAAAGGACTTCAGTCCATGTTCGAGCCTATCATCATATTTGTTCGTGATGAGATTGCAAAAAATAACATTGGCGAGAAGCATTACCGCCGTTTCATGCCTTATTTGTTGACGATCTTCTTCTTTATTTGGTTTAACAATATGTTAGGCTTGATTCCAGGAGGAGCAAACGTGACTGGAAATATCGCTGTGACATTAGTTTTAGCGATCATTGCATTCATTGTAACTAACGTGAATGGCCGCTCTACCTATTGGACACACATCTTTGCGATGCCAGGTGTTCCTAAGTGGATGTTAATCATCTTAACTCCAGTAGAAATTGTGGGTGTATTCATGAAACCTTTCTCGTTAATGGTTCGTTTGTTCGCGAATATTACGGCAGGTCACATCATTTTATTAAGTTTAGTATCCTTGATTTTCATTTTTGAAAATGCAGCTTTAGGACTCGCTGTAGTTCCTTTCTCGCTTTTCATGAACGTAATCGAGCTAATTGTTGCCTTCATCCAAGCTTTCATCTTTACGATGTTAGTGTCGAACTATATCGGTTCCGCGGTAGAAGAGCATCACCATTAATTTGTAAATTTTTTTTTATTATATAAACCCAAATCGTATGTCTATTTTATCGATTTTATTAGAAGTTTCTGTAGGTCTTGGTCTTGCAGGTATTGGTGCTGGTTTAGCTGCTTTAGGAGCTGGAGTTGGTATCGGCCGTATCGGTGGTTCTGCAATGGAAGCTATCGCTCGCCAACCAGAAGCGTCTGGAAAAATTCAGGGTGCGATGTTGATCGTTGCTGCCTTCGTTGAGGCGGTTGCGTTATTCGCAGCAGTAATTTGTTTATTGGTTACTTTGAAATAAGAGACCAATCAGAATCTCCAAAGGGTTAGCCTTTGCACTCGATTCTACCCCATTTAAAACGCAATTTGGTTTACATTAGGTGCCAAATTGCGTTTTTAACACGATTTACAATAAATTAAAATACTATGGAGTTAATCACCCCAGACTTTGGACTTATTTTTTGGCAATTACTTGTCTTCGGAGTTTTATTCTTCCTTCTAGCCAAATTTGCTTGGAAACCCATCATTCAATCATTAGCTGAGCGCGAGCAATCTATCGACGAAGCCATCAAATTATCTGAAACAACGCGTGCTGAAATGGCCGAATTGAAAGCAGGTAATGAGCAATTAATCGCTTCAGCACGTGCTGAGCGTGATGCTTTAATTAAACAAGCGAAAGAAGCATCGGATGCGATGATTTCTCAAGCGAAGTTAGATGCACAAACAGCCGCTAACCAAGAAATCGAAAAAGCGCGCGTGGCTTTCGAACAAGAGAAAGCAAGTGCCGTAGCAGCGATCCGCAAGGAAGCAGCAACTCTTTCGTTAGATTTAGCGGAGAAAGTGTTAAAAAGCCAGTTAAAAGACAAATCAGCTCAAGAAAAATTAGTTTCTGAGTGGATGGCTGACGTTAAATTATCTTAATCGAATAGACCATGTCAGAATTAATTGTAGCTCACCGTTACGCTAAATCACTGCTAGACTTCGCGATCGAGAAGAATGCGGTAGAGGCTGTGGCTAAGGATATGATTGACTTCGCAGAAACTTGCGAAGGAAGTTATGAATTAGTGCTAGCGCTAAAGAGCCCAATCATAAAGCATTACACCAAATTAGCCATCCTTGCGAAGTTATTCAAGGATAAATTCAATCCCGTTACCTACGGTATCTTCGTAATTATCACGAACAAGAACCGAGAAAAAATTCTTCCTGCTGTCGCAAAAGAGTTTATTTCGATGTACACGGACTATAAAGGAATACAAAAAGCGACCGTTACTACTGCTTCTAGCTTAACAGCTGATCAAAAAGCAACCGTATCGAAAATCGTGAAAGATTACACCGGTAAAGAAGTAGAATTGATCGAACAAATTGATGAAAGCCTAATCGGTGGTTTCATTTTGAAAGTGGGTGACCAACAGATTGATGATTCAATCAAGCGGAAGCTGAACGACTTAAAAGTTTCTTTAGCATCTTAATCAAAAGGCCTTGGGATCAAGGCCTTTTTTTATAGCTCAACATGAAAAAATTTGCCCTTTTTACTGGATCGCTGATAGCGGGATTGTCGGTGGCGATAGGTGCCTTTGGGGCACACGCATGGAAAGACTATTTACGCAATATCAATCGCCTGGAGACCTTCGAGACGGCGGCACGCTACCAAATGTATGGAGGGATAGCCCTTTTGATCTTAGGAGTTTGGCAAATGAATTTCAGCAATAAGCACTTGAAGTCTGCAGCCTATTTTCAATTCGCGGGAAGCATCATCTTTCCTGGATCTCTTTATCTGATCTGCCTAACAAACATGTCCATTTTCGGAGCGATTGCTCCCATCGGCGGACTTTGTTACCTGATGGGCTATGGATTAATGATGTGGTCGATTTTCAAGAAGTAATTAGTGCCGCATCACTAATTCAAGGCTTAACCAAACAATCTCTCCCATTGTTTGGCACTTTAAAAAGCGGTCATCCTCGTAATGCTTTGCTAATTCCGTTTTCAATTGCACCACATTTTCTGGTGGCGCAATCTCATCCTTTGCCATCACATTCATCAAATCATACACCCGTTGGCTCTCCGACTTCAAACGAGAGGAAATCATCGAGCGTTCTTCGATTTGGTATTGCCAAACCGATTCCGGCGTCATATACTTCATCCCCAGCTCAATCAGGGCATTATTTTGCTTAAAATACTGTGGCAGATAGACGGTCTTCTTCCCCTCGTAACATTGCTGATCAAAGTCAATGGGGCGAATACGGTAATAAATCTCCTCAAAATCTGGTGTGGTAATAATCACAAAGTTCGCACTGTGCATATCCCCTAATAATTGAACAAGACAACGCTCGTTAAACTTCACAAATTCTTTCGCAAGACGAATAGGCGACTCTAAATTGAGTTCTAAATCCTGCTTCAGAAAAGCATCTCCAGGCACGCCCGCAATATGTTCCTCGACGAGTGTATTATCGTGAGTGACGTAATTGATGCGATTTGGCGATAAAATATGCTCTAATTCTAACCCATATACACGTGAAGCATCTGCAATCTTGATGTAGAAATAATCAAAGTTATCGTTTACCCGATTCACTATCCGAATGCGAAACGGATGCGTATTGCCATAGGTACAATAATCCACTCGATCAATCACTAAGTGTTTAATTACCTCTTCATTTCCATCTGTTTTCAAATCGGCATAGATCTGTTTCAATGCCTCATATACCTCTTCTTGATCCCCTGGCGAATAAAATACAGTCTCCCAAAGTGTATCTAGCTCATTCTTATCATACAAAACAATCGAGTTATCATAACGTAACAAGTCTGTATAGCTAATATTCATCACGTGCTCCCGGTTGTATTTATGTAAATACCGACGAAGCTGTTGATTAATCCGATAAAGATTTTTCTTCTTCGAGATGAGCGCCATTATTCTGTGTAGTCTAGTGATTTACCAAACGTTTCCTTCAACTGAAGGACCGAGTAGATGGCCAAAGAAAAACATAACACCCCCACATAGGCCGCCGAATGAATCAAGCCCACCGATGGAATTAAAAACTTAAATAATAGGGAAATAGGAATCAAAGCACCCCGCACAAAATTAGGCACCGTAGTTGTCACCGTCATGCGCACATTCGTCCCAAATTGCTCGGAGGAGAAGGTCAAGAACACAGCCCAATAACCTCCAAAGAAACCCAAAAGTGTAATCATCACGTAGGCATGGGTCGTTGTGAT
>CANLVU010000064.1 GCA_947494535.1 Cytophagaceae bacterium | reverse complement strand
TGTTTCGATAACTCGAACTTACAAGGTACGAATCCGGTCTCCGCGATGGTGTGTTTCAAGAATTCACTCCCTTCTAAAAAGGATTACCGCACGTTTACTCCTAAAACGGTCGAAGGCCCGGATGATTTTGCCACGATGTACGAGGTGATTACTCGTAGATACACCCGCTTGCTAGAGGAAGAAGCCGAATTACCCAATCTGATCATCGTAGATGGAGGTAAAGGCCAGCTTAGTTCTGCTTGTGATGCTTTAAAAGCGATCGGTTTGTATGGTCAAATCCCCATCATCGGTATCGCGAAGCGTTTAGAAGAGATTTATTTCCCAGAAGATAGTTTGCCTTTGTATATCGATAAGAAATCGGAATCGCTAAAGCTGATTCAGCAGTTAAGGGATGAGGCACACCGGTTTGGGATTACAGCACACAGAAATAAGCGAAGCAAGAATTTTATTGTGTCGCAATTGGAGACCATGGATGGGATTGGGAAGTTGACGGCGGCGAAGTTGTTGAAAGCTTTTGGGACGGTGGCGCAGCTGAAGGAGGCGTCGGAAGAGGATTTGGCCAAAGTCCTAGGCAAAATGAAAGCCCTCAAATTCAAAAAACAGTTAGAAAACCTCTAGTAGTCGGATTTGAACTGATCCACCTCAATCGCGCGGTAGTTTCGATACACTTGCAATACAATCGCCAAGGCAATCGCCATCTCGCAAACACCCACGACTAAGACGAATATACTCAGATACAATCCCTGTAGCGAGGGATCATTTTTAGAAAAGGCCACCAAATTCAAGTTTGCCGAATTCAAAATCAATTCGATTCCCATCAAAACGAAAATCGTATTCTTCTTCAACAGCAAGATTGCTAAACCCGTCGCAAACAAAAATGCAGACACCCACAAGAAATAGATTACCGGAATATCAGTCATGGCTCTTCGCGACAAAAGTGGCACCTATCAAGGCAATCAATAAAAATACCCCCGCTAATTCGAACGGAAAGGCATATTCGGTCAATAAGCCTAGACCCACTTCCCTCAATTTAGATTCCCCCGTTACCGGTAAGTTATTTATCCAAGGGCCTTTCGTGAATAACCAGAAAAGGCCTAAGAAAAAGGACAATCCAATCGAAAAAGGGAACAATCGACTCGATTCCCGCGTCATCAGGTGATTTTTGCCAGTGGCTGGGTCTGTTTGATTCGTTAACATAATCCCGAATAAAATCAGAATCAAAACTCCTCCTACATACACCAATAAATGGGCAACCGCTAATACGTCCGCATAGGCTAAAACATAGAGTCCAGACAAGCCGAGCATCGTTAGAAACATCGCTAATGCTGCATGCAATAAATTTTTCGTCCACAACATCGACAGCGCGCTTCCACACGTCAATAAGGCCAACACCAAAAAAGCAATTACAAGCGGGCTCATTCTGCGTCTGGTTTAGGCTTGGGTTTGAAACTATGTTTGAATGCGGGTTTAAAGGCTGGTTTAGCTGTTGGTTTTTCTACCGTCGGCTCAATAGCTGGTTCTGCCGTTTTCGCTGCTTCTTTTAACGCCTCTTTTTCTGCTACGAATTGCTCGTACAGCGCGCGTTTTTCAGCAGCTTGCTCAGGAGTCAAATTCGCAAATTCAAAATTGTGTTCCTTTACATCAAAGACCGAGAAATCATATTCCGAAGTCATCGTCAAACATTCCGTCGGACAAACCGTCGTACAAAGGCCGCAGAAGCAGCATTTAGACATATCGATATCGAACTTAGCCGCATACAAACGAATAGGTGAACCATCAGAGGTAGTTCCTACCAGGCCGGTTGCTTTGATCGGATCGATCTCGATGCAATCCACCGGACAAACCTTGACACACTTATCACAGACGATGCAATCGTCCATCTCGTTGTGTAATTGATAGCGTCCATTAACGGGTGTGGGTATTTGCTGCTCCGGATATTGCAAGGTGACAATACCCGCTTTTTGATTAAAATAATCAGGATCTTGGACATTTTGAATGCTACGCTGGTTGCGCGCCGCCCAGGCATGCTTCCACGTCAGAGCCATTCCCTTTCGAGTGCTCTGAATTCCATCCCAAATAGCCTGAAAATAGGGTTTCATGTTAAAAATAGATTGCTGGATACGTAGATGGATCAGATTCGCGCATAATTTCATACACCGTATCCACGACATTCTCGGTATTCGGCTTGGAGAAGTAATCTCCATCTGAACTGTAAGCCGGTCGGTGAGCTGTCGCCGCGATACAAACCGCCGGACTCTCTAACCAAGTAAATGCGCCTTGTTTGTCTAAAACCTCCTGCATCATATAGGCTGATGCACCACCCGGCATATCCTCATCTGCAAAGATGACCCGGTGGGTCTTTTGAATCGAGGCTAAGATGCTGTGGTGGCGATCAAACGGCAATAAAGTTTGGGCATCAATGACTTCCACCGAAATGCCTAATCCCGCTAACGTTTCTGCCGCCTCCATCACAATTCGACACATCGAACCATAGGTCACCACCGTAATATCCGTTCCTTCACGCAAGATTTCAGGAATACCTAAAGGCACCTCAATCTCGTCTAAATTAGACGGCATCGGCTCTTTCAAGCGATATCCGTTCAAACATTCTATGACAATACCGGGATCATCGCCTTTTAACAAAGTGCGGTACATCCCAGCCGCCTGCGTCATATTCCGTGGAACACAGAAATGTACTCCTCGCAATCCGTTGATTAAAACGGCCATTGGGCTTCCAGAATGCCAAATCCCCTCCAAACGATGACCTCTGGTTCGAAGAATCATCGGGGCTTTTTGGCCTCCTGCTGTACGGTAATGCAAACAGGCCCAATCATCGGAAAGGATTGGGAATGGGTAAAATATATAATCCAAATATTGAATCTCCACGATAGGCTTCAAACCACGCATGGCTGCCCCAATTCCTTGCCCCACAATACTCACCTCTCGAATACCGGTATCGGTTACTTTTAGCGGTCCATAAATGTCTTGTAATCCAGCTAAGGTTTGATTTACATCCCCTATTTTCCCTACGTCTTCCCCTAAAATAAATACACGCGGATCGGTTAAAAACTGCGAAAACGCCTTATTCAAGATCTCTCTACCATCGACTAAAGCAGGATCTTTTTCGTAGGTAGGTTGTATGCCTTGAATTAACAAAGGAGACTCATCTGACTCACTGGTTTGATGCGAACTAAAGCGTCTGCGATTCAATTTTTCCAGGTCATCTAACCATTTGCGTAGCAATTTAACCGCTGGCCCTTGGTAGAATCGGAAGGCGCGCAAAGTTTTACGCCCCGCTCGAACTAAATCACTAAAAATAGGATAAGGCAGCGCATTCAATTCATCAATGATGGGCTGCAATAAACTAGGCTCATTCGTGGATTCTAATAGATTCTTCGCGATACGTAAGAAACCTTTTTTATCTACTTCAACAGAGGCCATATAGGCCGAAAAAGCTTCTTTCTGGTATTGGCGAGCTAAAACAACAGCCTCCTCGTCAAACGCCTTCAATTGCTCTTCTGAGGCTATTTTTTGATCGAGTATCCATTGACGGAACAACACATTACAATCCACTTCCTGCTCCCAAGCTAGACGTTCGGCCGACTTATAGCGTTCGTGTGAACCAGAGGCCGAGTGACCTTGCGGCTGCGTACATTCGATCACATGAACAAGGCATGGTACAAATTCTGTACGTGCTAATTCCGCTGCCTTTTGATAAGCTGCTGCTAATCCAGGGTAATCCCAAGCTTTCACTTGGATTATTTCTAATCCTTTCTCCTGCTCATTGCGCTGATAACCTGCTAAAGCTTTTGAAATGGACGATTTTGTTGTTTGAAATTCAATGGGAACCGAAATACCGTAACCATCATCCCAGACCGAGAAGACGATCGGAATCTGCAAAACCCCAGCAGCATTTATACACTCCAAAAACATCCCTTCAGAAGTAGAGGCATCACCAATGGTTGTGAAACAAACCTCTTGGCCATTTTTCGAAAAAAGTGCTCCATGATCTTTTAAATCAGCTCTTTCACGGTACATTTTAGAGGCATAGGCTATGCCTAAAGCACGAGGTATTTGGCCAGCTGTGGACGAAATTCCCGCCACCGTATTGTATCGAGAAGTTTGATCTAACCATTTTCCGTCTTCATCTAACCAGCGCGTCGCGTGGTGATTATTCATCTGACGACCGCCAGAATGCGGGTCAAATTGTATATCTGGATGTCCGTATAATTGGGCAAAATATTGTGGCCAAGTTAGATCTCCGATGGCAGCGCCAATGGTCTGATCTCTATAATAACCCGAAATATAGTCTCCGGGGCGCATAGAACGCGCTAAAGCAATTTGGCAAAGCTCCTTTCCATCTCCGTAAATACCGAATTTTGCTCGACCTGAAAACACCTCTTTACGCACTAAAAGACTACATGCACGGCTAATAACCGCTAAACGATAGTCATCGAGTACCTGGGCAGGATCGAACGAAAGGTTAGGGTTAGAGAAAGTGACTGGATTCAAATGCTTGGTGTTATTAAACACGTAAAAATACAATAAAATCCTCTGCGTCCAAAGAGAATACAGACAAGAAACTTGCAGAAATCTATTATTGTTTATAGATTTGAAACGTAATAAAACAATAAAAAAATAAGTTATGAAAAAGATAATCGCCCTATTTGCGCTTGTTTTAGGCTTTGCCTTCTCATCGAATGCGCAAGGAGCTTTAAAATTCAAACAAGAGAAGCACGATTTTGGAACGATCAAAGAAGGAACTGTAGCCACTTATAGCTTTGAATTTACGAATACAGGAAAAACTCCAGTCGTTATCTCTAACGTGCAACCATCTTGCGGATGTACTACTCCAGAATGGACAAGAGAGCCCGTTATGCCAGGTAAAACAGGTAAAGTAACCGCTTCTTATAATTCAGCTGGACGTCCAGGAAACTTCAATAAAACGGTAACCGTTATGAATAACGGAGAGGTTTCTCAAATCATTTTAGCGATTCAAGGTAACGTTTCTTCGAAGAAATAAACTTCACTAGTTTCTAAAAAAAAGCTCTCTGTTTATCGCAGAGAGCTTTTTTTATTAATCGCGGTTCTTAAGGCCTTCCTTTTCTCTCAGGCCATTGATCCAGCCTGCAATCTTCAGCACATCCGCCTTAGGCACATGACTCATAGGGGCCATTTCTGTAGCGTAATCGGGCCAGTTTTGCGGATTAGGTTTGTAAACTAACTCTAAAATCTTCTGATTCGAATAATTACGCTTGGCTATTTCTGTGTAGGCAGGTCCGATTAATTTGCTGTCTTTCGCGTGGCATGCGGAGCAAGTGTGTTTCTTTAATAGTCCGGCGATGCCTAATTCATAGCCCATCGAATTTTTAAGGGTTGTGGATGACACTGTTATTTTAATGACCGATTCAGGCGCCGCCGCCACTAAAGCAGGTCCCGCCGGAATCTCATTCAAAGTGTAATATGCCGTTTCGTGCAATAAAGGCTCCCCTTTCTCATTCATTACCCCTTTCAAGGTAAATTCATGGATGAAAAACTGGCGAATCCCATCGATGGAAATGCGTACCTTCTTGCGATCTGCAGAAACTTCCACTCCTTTAATTTTCAAGTCTTTTAACTCGATAATAGGAGAACCGTATTGGTGTTGGTATTTGTAGATATACGATCGAATCGCATAAGAAGCCGCTTTTTTCACGGAATTCACGTCCACCGGTTGAGTAAAACTAAATTCGAATCCATCTGACTTCGCTTTAATCATGTCGATTTCGAATGGCATAATTCCATTCCAAAACAAGCGTTGCAAACCGAAATCATCTTTCCCTGTGCTACCCCAACCACGTGAGGTCATTCCTACGAACATACTGCCATCTAAACCAAAGCGCTCCCGTAAAATACCCGACTGGAAACCTTCGCGGTAGTTGATTGCAAATCCTTGGTAGACGCCATTTACTTTCTCTAGACCCATCCGCATCACTTTGGATTGCCCTTGATCTGCCACGAAATACTGGCCAGGGAATGGGCTAAATTTGCCTTTTGTCGTGTCTTGCAATATATCAGAAGTAGAAATTCCCATAATCGCATGAGGGAACCAAACAGCTGGCAATTTGATCTTCGGATTTTTCTTTGCCGCCTCGAACATAGGTGAGCCATTATCTTGAATCTCTTCTAAGCTTAATTTCAAAGGACTATTCGGTTCTTTCGCCCATTTTAAACCGCCAGGATTTCCTGCAAATTCGCCTTTAGCTAAATGCGTTACTCGACCAGAACCCACCCAGTCTCCTTGGTTTTCTCCATAGAATAAATCGCCTTCGTCATTAAAGCTATAACCCGCTGGAGAGCGTAGGCCGCCAGCAAATGGCTCCATTTTCCCGTCTGGAGAGATTTTTACGAACCAGCCGCGCCATTTGGCAAACTTACCTTCTCCAAAACCCACCCACGCTAAATTCAAACTCACCCACATATCCCCGTTCTTATCGATCACGGGACCGTAGGTATATTCGTGGTAATTTCCAGACAGATCAAACTGATAAATAGGCTCATATAAATCCGCCACACCATCTCGATCCGTATCAGAAATCTTTGTTAACTCGCCGCGTTGGGAGCAATAAAATGCCCCATCCTTGTAGGCAAGGCCTAACACCTCATGCAATCCGCTTGCGAAACGACGGTAATAGGTTTGGTGGTTATTCTTTTGATACGGATTTTCCACAATCCAAATCTCTCCTCTCCGCGTACTTACCGCTAAACGACCATCTGGCATGGTCGCCAAACCACCAACCTCTAAATAGATCTCTTTCGGGATTGGTAGTGTCTTGATTTCATAATAATCTTGCTCCTTTTTAGGAGCTGGTTTTGTTTGTGCAAAAGCGCCTAGCGCGACTGCGAACAAAAGAACGAAAGCTGTATATTTATTCATCGTTACCAAATCAAGTCATAAGTGAATTGTGCCCCAGAAAAAGGTACTCGAATTTGTTGTGCGCCGGAAGGTATTTTCAATAGTTCTGCAGCAGCACCTTTCCATTCAATAAAATTACCTGGAATAGATATTAGGCCATTCTGTAGCATGGAAAGGTGGTGTCCATTAGCTAAAACCGCTTCTACATCACTTTTTTGCGGACTCGCACCTATTAAAGTCAAGGTACGTTTCAAACCATTTCCAGCTGGCAGAATGCGATCCTCAAGACGTAATTTCGCTGCTGGCCATTCATACATAAATACGGGACGACCCGCTTCAAGGCGATATCCTTTGTATATTAAATCAGTCGAATCTGGCTGTGCCTGGTGAGCTAAGACTAAGGGAAATTTCCCGTCTTGCACCACCGTCAAACCTAATGGTTCGGAAGTCTGAGGTTCTCCTCTGTTGTCCCACATTTGGGTAGCATCTAGGAATTTACCACGCCAAACCTGGAGAATTGCTCCTTGCTTCAAATCATAGGAATAATGCAAACCAGATGGGTCGCCTATGTGAATCACGTGCGTCTTTTTCTTTCCTTGATGAAAGGCAAATGAACGTTGTAAAACCGGCTCTGCATTCGCCTTGACTTCTATTAAGCCCACTGCATCCGGATCTAACAACGATGTTCTATCATGAAGTGAAACTAATCGAGCTCCGATACGTTTCACATTCAAGCCCAAAGCCTTAGGACCCCATGGGAAATCTTTGATGTGAACAAGCTCGAATTGATGCTTTCCGGCTTTTAGGAACGTAGAAGTGGATACCATCTCGTTGAACCAATGTGCCCCTTTGTTTAATACAACACCATCCACCTTCAATTCACCAGAACCTGTCCAATAGGTTTGAAATTCGTATGTATCATCCTCAGGAATCGTTAATTCGGCTTTATAATGAATCAAATAGTCATTGTTTACTGGAATTACTCGATAGGTCAAGGCAGGGATTTTACCAGATGAAACTGGTTTCGTTGTAGGGATGATAAGATCGGTAAATTTGCCTGTGTAATAATCGTAGGACACTTCACCTAGTGAAGCAGTCGGTTTTTCGTAGGTCTCGAAACGCAGATTGCGAAAAGCCACTGGGCCATGGTCTCCTTGGATTAGGATAGGGCCAAAAGGCGCTTCCTTATCGAAAATCGCTCCACGCGTCATGCCAGACACTTCGATATTTTCTTGAACCACTAAACCGTTTAGGATCACCTTTTTAAAGATCGCATTGGCGATTTTTTTACCGTTCGCATCGAAGCGAGGGGCTTGGAAATCGATTTCTAGTGTCTGCCAAAGACCCGGTGCTTTGCTGGCGTTTTGGCGTGGCGCATAGCCCTCATATCCTTCGTTTCCCTTACCGCGACTGTCGTCCCAACGCTCGTAAATACCACCACAATCACCATATTTTACGATTTTCTTGCCCCAAGAATCGTATAATTGTACCTCATAACGGCCTTGCAAATAAATGCCTGAATTCATTCCTTTGGGCAACAAGAAATCCACTAAAAGACGGATATCCCCGTGCTGCATTTTGGTTTTCAAATCATCTGTGCGATGGTATTTGCCGCTTCTAAGCGTATTTACTAAGACGCCTTTTCCAGGACTAAGCTGAAATAAAGTATCTAAATAAGTGGAATAAACAGCCTGCTCAATCGTCCAGTTCTTACTGGGCTGATCAAAAGCAGACAAATCTGCGAAGGGAATCGATTGCTGCGCATTGCCCAAAAAAGGCAGTGAAAACAGCAATGAAAAGAGCCATTTCTTCATAATTAATTAGGTTTAAACAAAACTACCTAACCTTATTTGGCCTATTCATCGGCACATTCAGGACGGTGGTAGAAAATTTAATGGAAATATAAGGAAGATTCTCTTAATTTGAACCCGCTGAATACATAAAGCAAAAACAAACCCATGATAAATAAGACGTCTACATTCAGGAACCTGTTATTGCACCTGTTTTTTTGGGCTTTCCTGATTGCGCTTCCGATCCTGTTAGGACCGAATACAAATTCCAATAACCCGGAAGAGATTCGCCGTTCTTATTTTTGGATCTTCTACATGACCAGTTTTACGGTCATTAATATCCCCTTCTTTTACTTCAATACGGAAATATTATTACCTAAGTTATTACGAGCGAAAGGAGTTATCATTTATTTAGTGACCCTTATCAGCACAATCGCATTGATGCTCTGGTTCCATGAAGAATTATTTCATTGGGCCTACACTCATTTTATTCATACAGATGGCCAAAATGGAGGCGGAGGTGGCCCTCGAAGAGGCGCTCTGATGCGTATGATTTTCCAATTGTTGTTTTACGCAGCCATTGGAACCTCGTATCGATTGATTTCGGATCGGATGAAAGAAGATGAGCAGGTCAAAGAACAAGAGAATGAGCGTTTGAAATCGGAGCTCTCTTTTTTGCGCTCGCAAATTAGTCCGCATTTTATGTTTAACGTTTTGAACAGCGTGGTTTCCTTATCTCGCAGAAAGCCCGAAATGGTGGAGCCGGTGGTCGTAAAATTATCCGAATTGATGCGCTACATGATCTATGAGACGAATGATTCGATTGTTCCGATCAGTAAGGAATTAGTGTACCTAGAAAGTTATATTGACTTGCAAAAGATTCGTTTTGGCGATGATATTCTTATTAATTTCAAACATGAAATAGGGCCTAAATCGAGCAGTATTGAGCCTATGCTACTGATTCCATTCGTTGAAAATGCGTTCAAACATGGCGTAGGCTTTATTGAAAATCCGACGATTGAAATAGAGTTGAAGGACAGCTCGAAAGAATTAAAATTCCATGTGGCAAATAAAAAAGGCGCTTCGGTAAATGAAACAAAAGACGAGAGCTCAGGAATCGGTCTTGCTAATGTGAAACGCCGCCTAGAATTGCTTTATCCGAATAATCATAGTTTAGTTGTGAAAGAGTCCGATTTGGATTTTGAAATTACCCTCACCATTCAACACGTCTAATATGTCAGAGGAAAGTTTAGTAGAGATACCGGGCACCATTTTAAAATGCATGGCGGTGGATGATGAGAGTTTGGCTTTGGACTTAGTTGAAGATAATATTTCCAAAGTCCCCTTCCTCCAACTCGTTAAACGTTGTAGAAATGC
>CANLVU010000063.1 GCA_947494535.1 Cytophagaceae bacterium | reverse complement strand
GCACCCCGCACAAAATTAGGCACCGTAGTTGTCACCGTCATGCGCACATTCGTCCCAAATTGCTCGGAGGAGAAGGTCAAGAACACAGCCCAATAACCTCCAAAGAAACCCAAAAGTGTAATCATCACGTAGGCATGGGTCGTTGTGATATTGGACATCCCAAATAAGTAATAGATGCAAATTCCCACCGCGATGAAAAGATACGTCAAAACAGCCTTCCCTCTACTTTTAAACCACTGACTTAAAGCTCCTGCAGCAAAGTCCCCAGTAGCCAGACCGATATAGCAGAACATAATCGCATCGCCTCCACTTATTTTGCCATCGATGCCGATGATTTTAGAGATTTCAGGTGCCGAGAAAACGAGAATTCCGATGATATACCAGATAGGTAACCCCATTAGAATACAATAAAGGTATTTCTTAAAAGTGGCACCATTTGAAAAAAGTTGAAAGAAATTACCCCGTTCCACTTTATCGTCCATCTCGGTATACATCGAGGATTCAAATGTTCCTAAACGTAATAAAAGAAGCGCTAATCCCATTCCGCCTCCGATAAAATAACAGGATCTCCACCATTCAGGATCTGAACTTAAACCTGCTATGATCGGGGCAAAAACCGCTCCTGCCGCGCCTACACCTGCAATAATTAGCGTGCCAATTCCGCGTTTGGATGGAGGCAATGTTTCATTGACCAAGGTAATCCCAGCACCCAGTTCACCTGCTAGGCCTATCCCAGCGATAAAGCGTAAAATGGCATAGGTGTCCATATCTGTCACTAGACCATTCAGGGCATTGGCTGCTGAATACAAGAGAATAGAGCCAAACAAAACGGATTTACGTCCTTTCTTATCCCCATACACTCCCCACAAGATTCCGCCCAAAAGCATTCCACCCATTTGGATGTTCATCAAGTTCAAGCCTTGATTCAATAATTCATCGCCTTTTAGTCCTAAGCTCATCAAGCTGGGATTTCTGACTACTGAAAATAAGATAAGATCGTACACATCCACAAAGTAGCCAAGAGCGGCGACGGCGATGAGCATTTTGGCTTTACCAGAAATTTTATCGTTTTCCATATTAGCGAGAAAGCATATCTGACCGGTGAGAGTCTAATTTTAAAAAGATAAATAACAAAATAGTGAATGACCAAAGAGACGATCCACCATACGAAAAGAAGGGTAAAGGAATCCCCATAATGGGCATCAATCCGATTGTCATCCCTATATTAACTAAAAAGTGAAAAAACAGAATTCCTACTAATCCGAAACCATAAGCCCGGGCAAACCGTGAGCGTTGTAAGTCCGCTAAATACATCAATCGCCACAGAAATCCCAAGAAGAAAATAATCATCAACATCACTCCCACGAAACCATGTTCCTCTCCAATCGTGCAGAAAACCATATCGGTACTTTGCTCCGGCACAAAATCAAACTTGGTCTGCGTACCACCTAAAAAACCTTTTCCCCAAAATCCCCCGGAGCCAATCGCAATCTTCGATTGTGTCACTTGGTAACCTAATCCGCGAGGGTCAAAACCTGGATCTATTAAGACGCGAATTCTATTTCTTTGGTGCTCTTTCAATACATTATTCACCACCCAATCAACTAACAAAGCCAGTGTCATTATTAAGCCTATCGCACCCGATAGCCGCAAATAAGTCTTCGGATCACGTTGCATGTAAATAGGCATAAACAAGACCAAAAGCCCCGCTAAAATCACCAATACGAGTAAAATTATCCACGCTGGTACGAGTAAGGAAGAGACAAACAAGGCGATCCCACCAATAAACAAGGCTGGATATACACCAGGCAAACCTTCCCGGTATAATAGAATCAAGAAGGAGGCGAACACTAAAGCGGAACCAGTTTCATTCGAGCCAATGATTAATAGCATCGGAATGACAATGATAAGCGCCGCTTTCCACTGAAAGGGGAATTTACTTAAATTAACGAGCGGATCATTCAGGTATTTGGCAAGTAAAAGAGCTGTGGCTGTTTTCGCAAACTCCGCAGGCTGAATCGTCACAGACCCAAATTTGAACCAAGAATGAGATCCATTGATGGTAACTCCTAAAAAAGGTACAGCGATCAGCAGAAGCAATAAACCGAGGTAAATAAAGAGAGCGAAGGATTCGAAAAAACGAAAATCAATCACTAAAATGCAGATGATCAACACGAAACTCGTCCCTATCCAAACCAATTGTTTACCCGCATTTGACTCATAAAAGGCAGGATCAGAAAAGGCTAATGGCGCATCTGGACTATAGACTGCCGAATAGATATTCAACCAGCCCATACCCACAAATAAGACATAGAATCCCACGGTGATCCAGTCAATACGGCCTTGTATGTGATTAGAATCTGTCATTTTTTGGTAGAATCAGGGGCTGCCTTTTTACGCGTTACACTATACACATTAGGCAGGTAATTCATATTCATAAACTTAGTCTCGACTGCTTTGCGATCCACCTTGCGCTTCAAGTATTTTTCTACGACAAGCGAGGCAATCGGTGCCGCGGCTGATCCCCCAAAACCCGCATTCTCTACAAACACCGCAATCGCAATTTTCGGATTATCGCGTGGAGCAAACGCGATGAATATGGAGTGATCTTTCCCTTTTTGATTTTGAGAAGTACCCGTTTTCCCCACCATCTTAATATCAGGAATTCGACCGTCCGCCTCTACCGTTCCATGCGTCACGGCATCCTCCATTCCGTCGATAACCACATTGAAATATTTTGCATCTACCCCTACTTTTACAGGCGTCTTATAGAAAGGATCAATCGATTTCTGAAGTCCAACTCCCTTTACTACATGCGGCGGAATATACCAACCTCTGTTGGCGATGATTGCTGCGAGATTCGCCATTTTTAGTGGGCTTACGACTATCTCTCCTTCGCCTATACTGATCGAATAAATATTAGAGAATTTCCACATTTTTTCGCCTTTGTAAACGGAATTATAATATTCCGTATTCGGCAATATACCCTTCTTCTCATTTCCTAAATCCACTCCTAGTTTACGTCCAAATCCAAAATTAGCCACTAAATCTGCCCATCGTTGCAAGCCTTTAGCGGATCGCTCATAAGTATCACCCGTCGTATTATCGTAAATCATCTTACGGAACGCGTGGTAGAAATACGGGTTACACGAAACGCGAATCGCTCCCCGCAAATCCACCGGTCCATGACCATGGCATTTCACCGGTGCACCTGCATGTGAAAACACCGTTCCTGGACCAATAAATCCCAATTGTTGGCCCACGAGCGCTTGCACTAATTTAAAGGTAGAACCTGGGCGATAATAGGCAGATGGTGGACGATTCAGCAAAGGCTTCATCGGATCCAAGGCAAGCTGCTGATAATATTTGGAGAAATTATTTCCCGTTAATTGACTTGCGTCGTAGGAGGGCGCGGAAACCATCGCCAAAATTTCCCCTGTCGAAGGTTCAATCGCGACTATACTACCCACCTTGTGCTGCATCAAACTATCCGCGTATTCTTGAATTGCAAGATCGATGGAAGTATATAAGTTGTTTCCTGAGACCGGATTGATATTTAAAGAACCATTTTTATAATCCCCTTTTTCCACCCCATTGCTGTTCACCATCCGGTATTTCACCCCGCGTTGACCTCGTAACGTTTCTTCGTAAAAAGACTCAATTCCAGAAATACCCACATAATCACCTTGACGATAATAATCATCCTTTTGGTCTGTTAAGGCTGCCGGGCTAATTTCTGCTACATAGCCTAAGGCATTTGAAAATGAATGAGATTGGTACGTGCGAAAGGCATTTGTTTCAAAAAAGAAGCCTGGGAAATCAACCATGGCATCTTGTACGCTGGCAAAGTCTTCTTTCGACAAATGCTTCAAAAACAGACTTGGTTTCACCCGTGAATAGGCGCGAGCGCGCTGGGTAGTTTTAATGAAATATTCTTTCGTAACCCGAAAAACCCGGCAAAAATGATTCGTATCCTTCACCACGGCTTTGCGCGGAATCATATACAAATCATACACCGGCGTATTGTACACAATTAATTTCCCAAAGCGGTCATAGACTTCCCCTCGAAAAGGGATCTGAATAATCTTGCGAATCGCGTTATTGTCAGCCGCCTTTTCATAGGTGTCATCGATCACCTGTAGGAAAAATAGTTTCCCAATGAATAAGGCCCCCACGATACCGAAGAACAAGAAGATGAGATTTCGCCGCTGAGTAAACAATTGAATTAGATTTTAATGACAAAAATACAGAATAATCTGGGCTTCTGCGAGTCCTATTTGGGAAGACTTTTAATGAGAGCTAAAAGGGCGAAAGCAATCGATCCTAACGAGAATATAATCGTAAACCACGGTTTTTCTGTCAAAAAATAGACGTCTAAATACCGCCCCGCAAACACTCCCGCCACAATGGTGACAAGCATCTGAAAAGCGGCACCCAAGAATTTTTGATAAGAATTCATATTCAACTAAAATTATCCAATTTTCGGGAAGATAAATCGTAAATTTGAAAATTGTTTCTTCGAATCGTATGCAAAGGCTTCTCGTCTTATTATTTCTAGCCCTTAGCACTTGGTCTTGTTCTCAATACAGCAACAAGCCTATGGCTGTTGCCTTTCACAATGTGAATGCGAAGTACAATGCTATTTGGCAAGCCTCTAGATTAGATAAGGAATTGCAGCGAAAACAATTCTCAGAACGAAAAGAGAGTTATAACTCCACGCTACCCATTATTATTCCACTGGATTCAAGCTTTAAACAAAGCAACGAGAAAGATATCAAAGAATTAATTCGCAAGGCGTCTCTCGTTATCGATCGTCATCAAAATTCCCATTTTATCATAGATGCCTACCTGTTGATAGGGAAAGGTCGTTTGTATCAATACGACCTAAAAAATGCGATTGAAACCTATAAATATGTTAATTCGCTTGAAATTAGACCCGAGGCTTTACTCGCCTTATATGAAATCTATTTGCAGCAACGGGAATTTAGTGCCGCAGAAAAAATAGAAGAATTTATCAGTGAGAACCCCTTGAATTCAAATGATAGAAAGCAATTCTTATTGTTGAAGGCCTATTCATATCAACTCTTAAATGAGCCCATCAAGGCCGTAGCCATTCTTCAAGAAGCTTCAAAATACCTAAAAAAAGGAGATGAAAAAGCACGTATTTCTTTTATCATGGGTCAATTATTTTCAGATAATAATCAACCAAGTTTAGCTTTAGAAAGCTATAAAACTACCCTAAATAACAAGCCAAGCTACGATTTACAACTGCAGGCCAGCCTAGCTATTCATCAACTGGAAGGCAATATAACGGCATTACAAAACATGATAAAAGATCCCAAGCATGAGGATAATCTATCCTTCATTTATGTGAAAATTGGGCAATATTATTATGCTAAAAAAGATTTCAAAAAGGCAAAAGAGAACTGGGAAAAAGGGGGAGAAAACAATCCGAATAAAGGAGAGCTCTATTTTCAATTAGGGGGTCTTTTTGCGAAGCAAATGAAAGACTACGATCTGGCTGCACATTACTATGATAGTTCTGCTACCTACCTTGCCAGCAACCATCCCGATTATGCAAAAGCGCAAAAATTAAAAAAATCCTGGGGCACTTATTCCACGTTATCAAATCAAATCGCCTTGCAGGATTCCTTACTTCGAATGTCAAAACTTAGCCCAGCAGACTTGCATTCGCTATTTTTAAAACAACAAAAAGACACGAGTACAAAGGTGACCAATGCACCCGTCAAAATAATCCCTGTTTTCACCCGACGCCCCTCTAGCACGGATCAGCAAAATTTTTACTTTAACAATGTGCAAGCTCGCATTCAGGGAAGTATCGAATTTAGTAATCGCTGGGGAAATCGAACTTTAGAAGATTTTTGGAATCGCAGAAACAAGAACGTCAGCCTAAGCCTGTCGACTGAAGTAAATCCTTCCACTGAAAAAACAGTTACTAAAAAAACTATTTCGAAAGATCAAGCGGAGGAAAATTGGATAAAAGCTATTCCAACAAGTGCTGCAGATAAGGCAAAAGCCACAAAAATAAAGGAAGAGTCTCTTTATAAATTAGGGAAACTGGCTCGACTAGAATTAGCCGAAAATGAATTGGCTAACGCTTCTTTGAAACGATTATTAACAGAATTTCCGAGCACAGGCTATGAAGCAGAGGCTCTTTATATTTTGTATTTAAGTAATGAAGGAGCCATAAAAGCCAGCTACCGATCTAGCTTGTTTGAACGATATCCAAGTTCTTATTTTAAAACCATGATACTCAAATTAGAGAATGGTTCCTTGTCAGAAAACAAAGAAATACAAGCTCAGAAAAAATACGAAGAGGCATATGAACGTTTTAAAGAAAAAGAGTTTAGCTCCTCCTTTGATACCTGTCTTTTAATTCAGCAAAACTATCCAGGTAGTAAATTGGAAGATAAAATCGTATTTTTAATGGCGTTATCAAAAGCGGGAATGCACGAAATAACAGAATGTAAGCGTCTATTGGAAGAGTTTATTATTTCCTTCCCTACAAGTCCCCTATTGAAGGAGGCAACAGAAATGCTAAAGGTGATTAACAAATGATGGAATTTAAGCAAGAAAATAAGGTGAATAAAATTGGTTTAGCCTACAAAATTTTTGGCGGCACCTTCCTATTTGCCATCCTATTTATTACTTCTGTAAATTATAATTTTCTTTGGTTGTTCGGAGGTATGCCTAGCCTTCAGGAGTTGGAAAATCCTAAAAGCCAAGAAGCCTCCCTTTTAATCTCTGAAGATGGAGAAGAAATAGGCAAGTACTTCCGGGAAAATAGGAATCCTGTTGAATTTGAAGAACTTTCGCCCATACTTATCAATACTCTAATGGCGACAGAGGATGCTCGTTTCATCAACCACTCGGGTATTGATGTGCGTTCCATGGCACGCGTATTATTTTCTTTGGGTACATCTGGAGGAGGAAGTACCATTTCACAGCAATTAGCTAAGAATTTATTCCATACGCGTTCACTGGAGTTTGGAGAAGATGACCCCATCTACATGGGATTATTAATGAAGGTGGGTGGTTTAAAAACGGCGATTGCAAAAATCAAAGAATGGATTTTAGCCATCAAATTAGAGCGTAGATACACGAAGCAAGAAATCTTAGCGATGTATCTGAATGAGGTGAGTTTTGGGAATAATGCCTATGGAATACAGGTGGCCTGCCGTACCTATTTCCAAAAAAATGTCCAAACAGTCACCTACCCTGAAGCCGCCACCCTAATCGGTTTACTACAAAATCCTTCCCTGTATGATCCACGCATTAGACCGGAACGGACTCTTGCTCGCCGGAATACCGTTTTAGGCCAACTAGCTAAATACGAGTTCCTGACAGAAGAAGATGCCGAAAAGATGAAGGCAGACCCTTTGAATCTGCGCTACAAAGTGGAGAACCAAAATACGGGAGCAGCACCCTATTTACGCGAATCGATTCGCAAAGAGATTCTAGGTATCCTTCAAGAAATCAACAAAGATCGTCCTGAGGACCAACAATTAAACCTATATACGAGCGGCTTACGTATTCACACGAGTATTGACTCGAGGATGCAAAAATATGCTCAAGATGCGGTGCAAGAACACATGAAAGCGGAGCAAATCGCTTTTAATCAACATTGGGCAGGCAGAAACCCTTGGGTAAATGAGAAAATGCAAGAGCTGAAAGGCTTTATTTCAACAGCGATGAAACGTACGCAGCGTTACCGCGATTTGATGGAGGCCTACAATAATGATGAGATGCGGGTTTGGGAAGAATTAAAGCGCCCTATTAAAATGACTGTATTCTCGTATCATGGAGACATTGATACCACGTTAAGTCCACTCGATTCCATGCGTTATTACAAACGAATCCTGAACATTGGTATGATGTCGATGGACCCTACCAATGGTCACGTCAAAGCCTGGATCGGGGGAATCAATTATAAGTATTTTAAATATGATCATATTTCCCAAAGTAAGCGTCAACCAGGATCTACCTTCAAGCCGTTCGTTTATGGCGCAGCCATTGAAAACGAAATAGCCACACCTTGTGACAAGTATGTAGATGAACCCGTGACATTTGGGACAGAAGATGGACTAACGAATGACACGTGGACTCCACAAAATTCAGATGGCAAATACAGCTATGAGAATTTAACGCTTCGCAGGGCCATGGGGCGCTCCATTAATACGATTTCAGCTAAATTAATGAAGGCCATGGGCGCGAGTAAAATTGCTGATTTTGCACACAAAGCGGGCATTACAAGTTCTCTTTATGAAGGTCCTTCACTCTGCTTAGGTACCTCAGAAGTGTCCGTATTTGAACAGGTATCTGCTTACAGCACATTCGCCAATGGTGGTGAAAAAATCGACCCCATCATTATCTTAAAAATTACCGATAAGAATGGGGTTGTATTACGGGAATTCTCCCCAACAGCTAAAGCAGTCATGAAACCAGAGACTGCCTATTTGATGACTTTTATGCTGCAAGGTGCGGTTCGCGAACCCGGGGGAACGGCAGAAGGCCTTAACCGAAGTTCCATAGCAGCTGGAAATGAAATAGGCGCTAAAACAGGTACCACATCGAACTTCTCTGATGGTTGGTTTATGGGGGTCACTCAAAAGTTAGTAACAGGAGTATGGGTAGGTGGAGATGACAGGAGTATTCACTTCCGAAATATTCAATTAGGTCAAGGGGCTAAAATGGCCATGCCTGCCTTCACGAAATTTATGGAAAAAGTCTATGAAGACAAATCTCTTGCGCTAGACGGATACCAGAAAATGCCCTTTATTAAGCCAGAAAACATCGCCTTTGACTTCAGCTGTGTGGGAGGAATCGGTGGGGATTCTACCCTCATCAATTCTACAGCAACCGCTATACCGGAATAGACCAAGACTTTCTGTATTTAATTTTGACCTATGTCCACCTTTGACCCTAAGCTCATTCTTCCTACTTTACCCGAAGATCCAGGGGTTTATCGCTATTTCGACGAAAGCGGCACTATCATCTATATAGGCAAGGCGAAGAATTTAAAGAATAGGGTTAGCTCGTATTTCACGAATACGAAAGGTAAGGATAATAAGACACGGCGGCTCGTTTCACAGATTCGGAATTTGGAATTCACGATAGTACATTCGGAATTCGATGCCCTGCTTTTAGAGAATACATTAATTAAGCAGTTTCAGCCGAAGTACAATATCTTATTAAGAGACGACAAGACCTATCCCTTTATTTGTTTAACCCGCGAGCGTTTTCCGCGCTTGATTACGGAGCGAAGAATTAATCATTCGCTGGGGACGTTTTTTGGGCCCTATGCGAATCCGAAATTAATGAATGCCTTGCTCGAGATGCTGCACCAGTTGTATCCACTCAGGACCTGTGCATTGAACCTAAAGGAGTCGAATGTGGAGGCGGGAAAATACAAGGTTTGCTTGGAATACCACATTGGGAATTGCAAAGGGCCTTGCGAGGGTTTGGAGCAGGAGCCTCGCTACATGGAGTACATCGATCAAGTGTCTCAGATTTTGAAGGGCAATTACCAGAAGGCGAAGACTTTTTTTATTGCCCAAATGCAGGAGGCCTCCACTCGAATGGCCTTCGAGCAGGCGCAAGAATGGAAAGAGAAATGGCAGTTATTGGAAAACTTCCAAGCCAAGTCGACCGTGGTGAATCCATCGATCCACGATGTAGATGTGTTTTCGATGGTGTCGGATGAGTCTTTGGCCTATATCAACTTTATGAAGGTCATCAATGGGACGATTTTGCAGTCGCAGACCTGGGAGGTGAAAAAGAAATTAGAAGAGGATGAGGCGGAGTTGTTGACGATGCTGATTTGGGAGAAACGGGATCAGTTTCAGAGTAAGGCCAAAGAAATTATCACCAACATCCCCATGTCCATCGAATTTGAGGGCGCGAAAAATACCCTGCCGAGTCAAGGAGATAAGCGAAAGCTGTTGGATATGTCTTTGAAAAACGTGTTATATTTTAGAAAAGACAAGGCGGATCGCAAGGCGGCGGAAGAAAGTGGTGGCGATCGCAAGATGCGCGTAATGATCAAATTGAAAAATGATTTGCGCCTAAACGACTTGCCTAAACATATTGAATGTTTCGATAACTCGAACTTACAAGGTACGAATCCGGTCTCCGCGATGGTGTGTTTCAAGAATTCACTCCCTTCTAAAAAGGATTACCGCACGTTTACTCCTAAAACGGTCGAAGGCCCGGATGATTTTGCCACGATGTACGAGGTGAT
>CANLVU010000062.1 GCA_947494535.1 Cytophagaceae bacterium | reverse complement strand
GAGATATAAGAGGCTGGCTCTGTAGATGATGGGTCAAAAAATTGACTCTTGAATGCGCGGATAGCGGCTTCTTTTTGATCCCAGTGAGCCGTGATATCAATAATGAAATCGGGTTCTAAATAGCGATCTTGAATGTAATGATAAACTTCTTTCGGTCTCCAGGCAGAGAGTTCGCCAGTTTTGATTTGGCGTAATCCTGATAAGAAACACGCATCGATGGCTAATTGTGCGCCTTTTCCGTGGTCTGGGTGACGATCTTCTAAGGCATTTGCAAGTACTACTTCTGGTTGGTATTTGCGAATAATTTCGATGAGTTTTTTTTGAGTTTCCTCGTCATTTCGGAAGAATCCATCCCGGATGCCCAGGTTCTCGCGAGCGTGTAGGCCTAGAATTTGAGTGGCATCGGCTGATTCTTGCAGACGTATTTCTGGTGTCCCTCGTGTACCTAGTTCACCGCGTGTAAAATCGACTATCCCCACTTTTTTGCCGGCAGCAATGTGCTTCAAAATGGTTCCAGCGCAGCTTAATTCAGCATCGTCTGGATGAGCGGCCATTACGAGGATATCTAATTTCATAGCGATTAATGGATGCGAATTCGGCGCCCAGCTCGGATAATCGAAGAGCTCTTCATTCCATTTAATTTCTTCAATTTAGCAATGGAAACGCCGGTACGTCTGGCAATAGCACCTAAGGTATCGCCTTGACGTACTTTAGTCCAGGCTCTCATTCTCGATCGAACTTTGTCTCCAACTGCTCCATATTCGTTTTTCAAGGATAGGGAACGAATGTCAAAAGATCTTGCCGTAATGATAATGTGATCAGAAACAGGTTCAAAAGGACTAAAAGTATACAAGTTCTTCGGGTTCATTGGATTGCCCTCGTAACGCGTCTCAAAGTGCAAGTGAGAACCCGTACTACGTCCGGTGCTTCCGCCTACACCGATTTGGTCACCAGCCTTAACGATGGTTCCAGGTTCTGCACCCGGTGAGGCAAGGTGGCCATATAAGGTCTCAAAACCATTATAATGGCGAACTACCACGTAATTTCCATAACCCGATCGGTCATAATGACTCACACGTACAATCCCGTCGAAAACAGAGTAAACAGGGTAACCTGTTTCCAAGTCTAAATCCACCCCAGCGTGTAAACGACCCCAGCGTGGTCCAAATGGACTCGTTTGTTTTACAATTTCTAATGGTGCTGACCAGTTACGGCCTGCCGCTGTATTGTATAATTCGATGTCAACTGGTTCGTCGAATTCTTTGGCATCTATATCATAGGGATCAATAATTTTCGTATCCCAAATAGCAAAATAGGAAGCGACCGAAACGAAATCCTCCGTTCCTTCAGGTGCCGC
The DNA here is from genome assembly GCA_947494535.1 of Cytophagaceae bacterium. GTDB lineage: Bacteria > Bacteroidota > Bacteroidia > Cytophagales > Spirosomataceae > Aquirufa. Next base: position 9,196 of record CANLVU010000062.1, on the reverse strand, counting down.
TTCTTCTTCGATCTCCACGATTAGATTTTCGCCTTCATCGATGGACGTAGTATCGAAGTTGCTTATGCTCGCATTTAAAGCTTTTATGGGTTCGAATTTTCGCTCCTGCATTTCTGAACCAGCCGTCACCCCTATGGATTCCGTCTCGTTTCTAAATTGCAAAGGAGGAAGCTCATCTAGTTCATCCTTCTTCTTGTTCTTCTCTTGGAAAAGTTGAGAATTAGATTTGACTTCGATTTCAGTTTTTTTCTTGAATAAATTCCGCTCTTGCGCCTTCAAGTTGAAGACAGAAAGAAGAAATAAGCATCCAAAAATATAGGTAATTAACCTCATGCGTTTGTATTAATGTAAATTGCTCGCCGCTAACCAACGTTCCGCGTCTAAAGCTGCTATGCAACCCGTACCTGCTGCTGTAATCGCCTGGCGGTAAATGGAATCTTGTACGTCTCCGCAAGCGAAAACGCCTTCGATATTTGTTCTTGAACTGCCTTTTTCCGTAACTAGATATTCTTGTTTATCCATTTCTAATTGTCCCTTAAATATGGCTGTATTAGGTTGGTGTCCAATAGCTACGAAGAAACCCGTTAAGGCGATTTCTTCTGTTGACTTCGTGATATTATTGACGATTCGAATGCCGGTAACACCGTTCGCGTCGCCTAAGATTTCTTCCGTTTCTGAATTCCAATGGATTTCAATCTTCGGGTTATTTTTTACGCGTTCCTGCATAATCAAGGAAGCACGCATTTCGTCCCTACGAACGATTAAGTGTACTTTAGTACATAAATTCGCTAAATAACTTGCTTCTTCTGCTGCCGTATCTCCGGCGCCTACGACCGCGACTGTTTGGTTGCGGTAGAAGAATCCATCACAAACAGCACATGCAGAAACGCCTAGTCCGTTGAAGGTGGTTTCCCCCTCTAATCCTAACCATTTTGCACTGGCACCTGTCGCGATTATAACGGCATCTGCTTCTATTTCTGTCTTCTCATCGACCCATACTTTTTTAGGAGAGCATGTGAAATCTACTTTCGTAGCCATTCCGAACCGAACATCTGTCCCAAAACGCTTAGCCTGGTTTTCTAAATCTACCATCATAGCTGGACCATCTGTTCCTTGAGGGTAACCCGGAAAATTATCTACTTCTGTTGTAGTAGTTAATTGTCCACCTGGTTGACCACCTTGGTACATGACGGGGTGTAAACCTGCACGTGAAGCATAAATAGCAGCAGTGTATCCGGCTGGGCCAGAACCGATAATTAGGCATTTGATTTTTTCTGACATTGGAATATTTATCGAATGGGAATGAGCCTACAAAATTCGGGAAATATAGGCAGAAACACAAGCAATGATTTTTCTTAATAATTCTTACATTTGTCAATTAACCTAAACTAAACGAATGAAGAGCCAAACTATTTTACGGAACCTTACTTTTTGGGTATTGTTGTCCATTTTAGTGGGTGTATTAGTGGGTCATTATTCTCCTGAATTAGCCTTATTAAAGGTACTTGAATCTAAGTTTACCTATAATCTACTGGGTGTTGATTTGAGTTTTGGACCTACGCTTAGTGAAGTTTTTAGTGGTGTCTTTATTAGTTTGGTTAAACTATTTATCAATCCCATTATCTTTTTAACGATCAGTTTAGGGATTGTGAATATGGGCAACTTGAAAAAGGTAGGCCGTGTGGGGGGAAAGGCGCTCTTGTATTTTGAAGTAGTGACTACGGTTGCTTTATTGATCGGATTAGCGGTTTCTACGTTGATAGAGCCAGGAATAGGAGTTATCAGAGACGATATTGCAGGCGGAGATATTTCTAAATATACCCAAAAAGCGGCAGGGTTCTCTTGGATGGGCTTTTTGAAAGAGAATTTTACCGTACAGGTATTAGGGTTCTCGATTTTCTTTGGCATCTTTTTGAACTATGTGCGAGGAAAGGCGAGGATGATTGCTGGTATGCAACAGGCTTCGCATTGGGTATTCAAAGGATTAAAAGTCGTGATGTATTTAGCTCCCTTAGGGGCTTTAGGCGGGATGGCATTCACCATAGGAAAATTTGGAATTCATTCGTTGCTTCCCTTAGCGAAATTGATGCTGACGGTGTATGTGACCATGGGAGTCTTTGTATTTGTGGTACTAGGTTTTATTATGCGTAGCTGCGGGGAGCGGATCTGGACGTTTTTGGGCTACATCAAACAAGAATTATTAATCGTTTTAGGTACCTCTTCGTCTGAAGCCGCCTTGCCTTCTTTGATGCACAAGCTGGAGAAAATGGGCTGTTCTAAGTCAGTAGTAGGTCTAGTGGTGCCGGCGGGTTATTCATTTAACTTGGATGGGACGAGTATTTATTTATCCATGGCCACCTTGTTTTTGGCCCAAGTCTATGGCGTGCAATTATCCTGGGAGCAGATGTTAACTATCGTAGGTATCTTAATGGTAACTTCGAAAGGAGCCGCTGGTGTAACAGGAAGCGGCTTTGTGGTGTTAGCATCTACTTTAAGCGCCTTGCAGGTAATTCCTGTGGAAGGTTTAGCACTATTATTAGGGGTAGATCGATTTATGTCGGAGGCAAGAGCGATCACTAATTTCATTGGAAATGGTGTGGCAACGGTTTGGCTAGCGAAGCATGAAGGAGAATTTCAATCAGAACAATCAACAAATTAAAATATATGTCTATTTCATCCATTTTAAGGGAAGATGCGCTCGAGTATCATGCAGGAGGGAAACCCGGAAAAATTGAGGTAAAACCCACGAAATCGACGGCGACTCAGCGCGATTTGTCGTTAGCTTATTCGCCAGGTGTGGCTGAGCCTTGTTTAGAGATTGCAGAGAACGTTGAAAAAGTATACGATTACACGGCCAAAGGAAACCTAGTCGGTGTCATCTCCAATGGTACCGCCGTTTTAGGATTAGGCAACATAGGTCCAGAGGCTAGTAAGCCAGTAATGGAGGGAAAAGGCGTTCTTTTCAAAGTCTTCTCTGACATCGATGTATTTGATATTGAATTAGCGGTGACGGATCCAGATGATTTTGTGGATACGGTGGCTCGCTTAGAACCGACTTTTGGCGGGATCAACTTAGAGGATATCAAATCCCCGGAATGCTTTGAGATCGAAGAGAAATTGAAAGCGCGTTTAAAGATTCCCATCATGCACGATGATCAGCATGGTACAGCGATTATCTCCTCTGCCGCACTTTTAAATGCTTTAGAGATAGTTGAAAAAAAGATTGACAATACAAGATTTGTGATTTCAGGCGCAGGTGCAGCAGCAATTTCTTGCATTAAATTGTATTTAAAACTCGGTGCGCGCATCGAGAACTTCACTATTTTCGATAAGGACGGATTAGTTTCTGCGGATCGTCCGGATTTGAATCGCTACTTAGCTCCATTAGCCGGTAAGGCAGGTAGAAATACGTCGTTAGCTGAGGCGATGAAGGGGGCTGATGTTTTTCTGGGTCTTTCGGTAGGCGGTATCCTCAAGCCTGAGATGATTGCCACGATGGCTGCGAATCCGATTGTATTTGCGATGGCGAATCCCATTCCGGAGATTGGCTATGATGAGGCAAAGGCAGTTAGAGAGGATTTGATTATGGCGACGGGTCGTTCCGACTTTCCGAATCAAGTCAATAACGTCTTAGGCTTCCCTTTTATTTTCAGAGGAGCTTTAGACGTACGTGCTTCAGAGATTAATGACGAGATGAAATTAGCAGCGGCGAAGGCTTTGGCTTACTTAGCTAAGAAACCGGTACCAGATATTGTGAATTTGGCCTATAATGAGAAATCGCTGAGCTTTGGCCCAGAATATATTATTCCTAAACCTGTGGATCCCCGCTTGATAACTACCATCTCGATGGCAGTCGCTAAAGCGGCGATGGATTCAGGTGTAGCAACGAAGCCGATCCTGAATTGGGATGCCTATGAGACGCAATTAGCGAAACGATTAGGATTAGACAATCAGGTGATGAAGTTCATCTTGAAACGCGCTAAGTCGAAACCAAAACGAATTGTGTTCGCAGAGGCGGAGAACTTAAAAGTATTGAAGGCCGTTCGCGAAGTGTTAGACGAAGGTATCGCAAAACCGATTTTATTAGGACGTAAGGCAAATATCGATGCGATCTGCGAAGAGCACCACATTGACTTAGGGGATATCGAGATTTTTGATTTTAAGCATCCAGATAATGCGGGCTTGTTAGCTGAATTTGCAGAACTATTCTATGAGAAGCGCAAGCGTCGCGGTTTCACTAAGTGGGAGGCGGAGAAGCAGGTAAGAAAGAGTAATTACTTCGCGGCGATGATGTTAGAGACAGATAGGGCAGATGGGGTTATTTCTGGATTGACAAAGAACTACCCAGATGCTATTCGCCCTGCCTTACAAATCATTGGTAAAAAACCAGGTGTAACGAAGGTAGCGGGTATGTATTTGTTACTAAGTAAGCAAGGGCCACTCTTCTTCTCTGATACGACCATAAACTTCTCGCCGTCTGTGGCTGATATTGTGGAGATAACAGAACTGACTTCGGAGGCAGTTGAACGCTTTAATTTAAAGCCCAAGATTGCCATGTTGTCATATTCGAATTTTGGTTCTGCTGACGGGGAAGATGCCTTGAAGATGCGAGCAGCCACGCAAATCCTGAAAGAAAAACATCCGACGTGGGTAATAGAAGGAGAGATGCAGGCTCACCTGGCTTTTGATAAGGAATTAAGACAGCAAAATTATCCATTCGCGACTTTAGGAAATGATACAGCGAATACGCTAATTTTCCCTAATCTGTCCTCAGCGAATATTGCTTATAACTTATTGAAGGAAGCGGCAGATATCGAATACATCGGGCCTATCTTATTGGGATTGCGTAAACCGGTACACGTCTTGCAATTAGGTGCGTCCGTTCGCGAGATTGTGAATATGGTGGCGATTGCCGTAGTAGAATCACATAGTATTTAATTACCTATCCAAGCCTGTCTTAGTTTCAATTGGGACGGGCTTGGATTTTTTATCTCCTTCAATTCTTGTTTCATCGCCTCTAGAATTGCCTCCTTCTCTTTCTTCCCATCTGGGCTGCGTAATTCACATCCGATCGTGGGCAATAGCTCTTTTAGTGGTAAATCTTTGCTTCCACTGACATAAAGGGCTAAGAACTTTTGAATTCCTTTCACTTGGGTCGTCTCTGAGATGAGTTTAAATAAATCATCATCTTCAAAGGATTTTTCAGGGCCAAATTGAGCTGATAAGTCGCGGATGAGCTGTTGGGTTCCATAGCGACCATTGGTCTCATTACGAAGGTATAAATCAAGGCAAAGGCCAATAAGGGCTCCTTTTTGGTATACATTACCATATTCCTCTTTGTATTTTGCCAAAACCCCTTTGCTCATCTTTGTAAATGGAATAGAGTTATCAAAGCTAAAATGGCTCGTTCGGTATTTCTCTGTCATTCGCTCAAGAAATTCAGGTAGACTAATCAGGCCTCCTTGAAGCTGCATATGCTGAGCGGCATATTCAGTTAAGCCCTCATATAACCAGAGGTGCTTCGACATCTGTGGATTTTGGAAATCAAAGGAACCAATCTCTTTTGAATGAAGATTCAGCGGGGTTTGAATGTGAAAAAATTCATGTGCACTTACATCTTGAATGACCGGACCCATCACCTTTATGGAGTCTTCGGGTAAATAATAAAAGGAGGATTGAGCATGTTCTAATGCACCATAAGATCCATTTTTCAAATGAGCCGACATGACAACGAGGAAGGCATAATTTTCAACCGGGAAAGTGCCCCCTAGGTAGTTTAATTGGGCTTTCAATAAAGGTTTTAATTGCTCAGCCACTTCTGAAGCCTTGATTTTTTTGTTAGGTGAATAGACAGAAATCAAAATATCAGCATTTGCCACTCGCAAATGAACCGTATCGGCAGGTGCCACCAGGATGGGTGCGTCAGTTAATTTTTGGTAGGAGGAGGCTACGTACTTGCCATCCTTTGCCATGATAGAAGAGGAGGCAACTAATCCTTTTGAAGTTTTCAATTGCAATGAAACAGGGATTTGTTCTCGCCCTTTAATGTAGCCCAGTAAAGCATGTGTATTCAGGGCAAACAAAGTATCTTTTTGGAAATTAGTGCCCGCAGGTTCGAAAATATACGTTCCTTTAATCTCTGGACTATCCCAAGTATCATCTACCTCATAGCTAAGTGAGGAGGCATTTTTGAAAGAAAAAGTGTTCGTGTCCTTCCGAATGACAAGTATGGATTTTCCATTTTGGTCAAAGGCTTGCAGATTACTTACATACCTTCCAAAATGATAGATCGCGTACGTACCCGGCACCATTTTAGGAAAACAAAACTCTTTTACGCCTACAGGTAATTTTACTTCTACTGTGAGGTGATCGTTCTGTAATTTAGATAAATCAATGGAATAGCGGAGGCTATCTTGTGCATGTACGGCAGAGAAGGAGCAAAGGAGGATTACTAGTTTCTTGAGCATTAATTCTTGAAATTAAGCGCCTCATTAGGCTCTATTTTGGTAATCAACAGGGTAGGAATGCTCATCATGAAGCTTACTAAAAGTATCGTGAGTCCATTTACAATTCCCCAGGTAGCCGCATCCCATTCGATAGGCACACTTGCCATGAAATAACTTTCTGGATCTAGGGGTATCAGTTGGTAGCTTGATTGTAGGTAGCAGAAAAGAAACGCAATGCCATTTCCGATGATTAAACCCCTTACCAAAATAAATAGACCATTCCACCAAAATATTCGGCGGATCTGCGCCGCGGAGGCTCCCATCGATTTCAAGAGTCCTACCATAGGCACGCGTTCCATGATGAGCACCCAAAGTGTGGCAATCAGATTAAAGCAAGCCACTACAAAGAGGAGGCTAATGAAAATCACGATGTTTCTATCCAGCATAGTCATCCATTCAAATAGCCCAGGATAGATCTCTGTCACGGGTTTAATGCTCCATTCTGGCGGCATCGTCTTGGCTAAAGCATTGGTTTTCGCTTGAAGATTCTGCTTTTCTTTAAAGAATATTTCATAGGTGCCTAAGGAGTCAGCCGTCCAGCCGTTCATTTTTTGAACCCAGTCACGGTCTGCCAACACAATTATTTTATCCAGTTCTTCCAGTCCTGTCTCGTAGATGCCTTTTATTTTTACTTTTCGCGGTCTTTCCGGAGCGCTTAGAAAATAGAGAATCAGCGAGTTAGTGGTTTTGACCTTTAGCTGTTTTGCCAAAGTTTTACTTATGATAATCTCTTGAGGTCCATTAATGATAGGTGACCCACCGATAATGTTTTTTTCAAGTTGCTTGATAGGAAGATCTTTACCAATCCCTTTCACTATGATTCCAGCCAAACCATCTTTTCCCACAATAATACCGGGTCTCTGAATGTGGGCTTGAATATGATCAATTTCTGGACGCTTCAAGGTTTGTGCTTCCCACGTTCGGTTACGAACTAATGGAATCTCTGTAAAAGAGTGATTACCTGATATTTGAGAGATGCGTGCATCACCAGAAAAGCTGGTAAGCTTATCTTCAATAGTTGACTTAAAGCCAAAAAGAATCGCAAATGATACCAGAATAATCGCCGTTCCTACGGCCACCGTTCCGATACCCACGTAGGTCACCGTCTTAGAAAAGGAGGTGTCCTGAGTTTTCCGAATACGCCTAGCGACAAAAAGAGGGAAATTCATTAGATTTGATTTTCAATTCTGAACCGCAAAGAAAACACGAATGGGGCGTAAATCAAATATTATTGTCTTATTGTTCAGCCTTTTGGCTTTTACAGGATTCTCTCAAAAAGCGCTTATTCCTGGCGCTGCCCAATTCACCGCCTACCTTCCTTCCTTGAAAGGAAAAAATGTGGCACTTGTGGTTAATCATACTTCCGTTGTGGGTAAAGCACATCTAGCAGATACCTTATTGTCTTTGGGAGTTTCAGTGAAGAAGATTTTTGCACCTGAGCATGGGTTCCGAGGAACCGCAGATGCTGGGGCACACATCGATAATGAAGTAGATCGCAAAACCGGTCTTGCCCTCATTTCCTTGTATGGGAAACACAAGAAACCTACAGCAGAAGATTTGCAGGGGATTGATGTGGTTTTGTTCGATATTCAAGATGTGGGAGCTCGTTTTTATACCTATTCGTCCACTCTGCATTATGTGCTAGAGGCTTGCGCGGAGAATAAGGTGCCTTTAACCGTTTTAGATCGACCGAACCCGAATGGTCATTATGTGGATGGACCTGTACTTGAAAAGGCGCAGGCTTCTTTTGTAGGTTTGAATCCAATTCCAGTCGTGCACGGATGTACGCTGGGGGAATTAGCGCGCATGATTAATGGAGAGGGTTGGTTAGCGAATGGGGCCAAAGCCTCTCTGAATGTAATCCCTGTCACGAATTATACCCACGCATCTCCGGTTCACGTATCGATTGCACCATCGCCTAATTTGCCCAATGATCAATCCATCGCTTTGTATCCATCACTCTGTTTGTTTGAAGGAACGAATGTGAGTATCGGTCGCGGAACCGATTTGCAGTTTCAGGTGGCAGGTACGAATATTGCCGGACTAGGGGATTATACCTTTACACCGGTTCCTAAACCAGGTGCGATGGATCCTCCATTGAAAGGCCAAACCTGTTATGGCTATAACCTATCGACCTTGCCAGCTCGGAATTTAGGCTTCAGCCTGAAATACTTGCTCTATTTCTACAGTAAATCAGGTTTAGGGGAGAAGTTCTTTACTTCGCCTGCCTTCTTCGATAAACTAGCGGGCACTGATTCTCTTCGACTTGCGATAATCGCCGGTAAATCGGAGAAAGATATTCGGGATTCCTGGGAGCCAGGTTTAGTACAATACCGAAAAATGCGCCAAAATTACCTGCTTTATCGCTAGAATTAGGCAAAAAATTCCGACATTTGCCGTTTATTTTTAAGCAAAAACAAACATGGCGGAAAAGATCCTTATACTTGATTTCGGTTCTCAGGTGACCCAATTAATTGCGCGTCGCATCAGAGAAGCACAAGTCTATTGCGAAATACATCCTTTTAATCACATCCCAGAAATCGACGAATCGGTAAAAGGTATTATCCTTTCCGGTAGTCCATGCTCTGTTCGTGACGAAGATTCTCCGCGAGTTGATTTAAGTTTGTTTGGCTCATTACCCATCCTAGGTATTTGCTATGGAGCACAATTATTAGCGCACCAAGGCGGAG
>CANLVU010000061.1 GCA_947494535.1 Cytophagaceae bacterium | reverse complement strand
TAACAATTTAATTATGTTTGTTTCAGATAAAGCACTCGAACTTGTACCTCGCTACAGAGCATTCCTCGAGAAATACATTATTCCTTTAGAGCAAGGGGCCATTTATGGTTCTTTCAGAGCTCATTTACCTGAATTGCGTGCTCTGCGCGCAAAAGCAAAAGAAGAAGGCTTATTCGCCCCTCACCTGCCCGTTTCGCATGGAGGACTAGGTTTGTCCTTAGTGGAATTTGCCTCTATCTCAGAAGTATTAGGGACGAGTCCTTTAGGACATTACGTATTTAACTGTAATGCGCCTGATATAGGGAATATGGAGTTGATGCACCAATTTGCGTCTCCCTATTTGCAAGAGACCTTTTTGCGGCCCTTAGAGCGTGGGGAGATACGTTCTTGTTTCGCGATGACGGAGCCTGAGCACGCGGGTAGTAATCCGGTGCATATGTCTACGACCGCTGTACGAGAGGGTGATGAATATGTGATTAATGGACACAAATGGTTTACGTCGTCTGCGGATGGAGCATCCTTTACGATTGTGATGGCGGTGACGAATCCTTTGGCTGAAAATAAGTATGAACGGGCGAGTATGATTTTAGTGCCATTAGATACACCCGGTTATCGAATGATCCGCAATATTCCCATCATGGGAGATGAAGGCGAAGACTACCTATCACATAGTGAGGTAGAGTTCGTGAATTGCCGGGTGCCGGTGTCTCATTTGATAGGGACGGAAGGTTCTGGTTTTACTTTAGCGCAGGTTCGTTTAGGGCCAGGGCGTATTCACCACTGTATGCGGTGGATCGGAATCTGTGAGCGGGCTTTAGGGATGATGTGCGACCGAGCCATCGAACGGGAATTAAATCCAGGTCACTCTCTAGCGATGCAACAAACGATTCAAAACTGGATCGCGGAGAGTGCGGCGGAGATTAAAGCCTCTCGCCTTCTTGTTTTAAACACCGCCCACATCATTGAAAATAAAGGTGCTAAGGCAGCTAAAGAAGATATCTCTACCATTAAGTTCTTTGTTTCGGATGTGTTGATGAAAGTGATTGACCGGGCCATTCAAGTGCACGGCGGTTTAGGAATAACCGATGATACGATGCTGTCCTTCTGGTACCGTCACGAACGTGGTTCGCGTATCTATGATGGGCCGGATGAGGTGCATAAATCGGTATTAGCAAAGAGTATTCTTAAATCACGCAAGGGCTAATGAAAGGCTTTGAAAAATTACCAGCTTATTTAGGTGTTTCCTCTGTGGAGGTTACCGCTTTCCCGGGTGGATTTTCGAATCTAACCTATGAAGTGCGTGCAGGTGAGGCGACGTATGTGCTCCGCAGACCTCCTCACGGATTGAAGATTGCTAAAGCCCACGATATGATTCGGGAGTTTCGGGTATTGCAGGCTTTGGAAAAGGCGGGTTATACCAAGATGCCGCATCCTATTTCTTGCTGTGAGGATGAGTCCATTATAGGTGCTCCTTTTTTCCTAATGGAGAAGGTAAACGGAATGATTATTAGAAATCGTCCGCCGGCTGAGGCTACTTTATCGTTTTTTCGCAGCCTATCGCAATCTGCGCTGGATGTCTTAATCGATTTACATTCATTAGAATTAACCGACTCTAGCTTAGGCGCCTTAGGAAAGCCAGAAGGATATGCCTTACGTCAGGTACAAGGATGGGCGGAACGTTTTCAGAAGGCGAAGACTTCGGAGGTTCCTTCCATCGAGGAGGCATTTGAATGGCTTTTAGCTTCAATTCCTTCCAGGTCGGATGTCGCCTTTATTCATAACGACTTCAAATATGATAACCTAGTGATTTCTCCCAACGGAGAAGTTCAGGCCGTGTTGGATTGGGAGATGGCAACCGTGGGAGATCCGCTGATGGATTTGGGAACGACTTTGGCCTATTGGGCAGAGGCAGCAGATGAGGATATTCTGAAAATGTTTAATTTATCCTATGTGCCGGGGAATTTCACCCGCCGCGAGGTGATTGACTATTATGCCTCCAAAACGGGGCGAAATGTGAGTGAAATGGTTTTCTACTATGTGTTTGGGCTATGTAAAGTAGCCACCATCGCACAGCAAATTTACCAACGTTATAGTTTAGGGTATTCTAAAGACCCGCGTTTTAGTGTTTTAAACCAAGTCGTGGAGGCAGCCGGCCGGAAAGCGATCACATCTATTCAAACAGGTAACATATGAAAATTAACAACGTGTGCATCTTAGGTGCAGGAACCTTAGGGACGAGAATTGCTTTACAGGCTGCTTTGTCAGGCTTTAAGGTTGCTGTTTATGATATTAATGCGGAGGCATTTGTGGCTTCGAAGAAAGTGATGGCTAAGATTCTTCGATCGCTTTCGCTGACGGATGAAATTATCGCAAAGATAAAATTCTCAACGGATCCGGCGGAGGCAGTAGCGGATGCGGATATTATCTCGGAGTCGGTGACGGAGGAATTGCCTTTGAAGCGCCAGGTTTGGGCGCAATTTTCAGCCTTGGCGCCGGCTAAGACAATTTTCACGACCAATACCTCGTATTTGTTGCCCTCCATGCTCGTGGATTCGGTGGATCGCCCTTCCCTATTTTGTGCCTTCCATTTCCATGATGTTTTTATGGCGAAGGTGGTGGATATCATGCCGCATCCAGGAACGTCTGAGGAGGTGATTAGTCTATTGGAGGATTTTGGTAGAGACTTGCAACAAGTACCGGTGATTGTCCGAAAGGAGAATCCTGGTTATATCTTCAATTTTATGCTGATGGCGGTTTTAGGCGCGGCGGGTAAGTTAAGGACGATGGATGTTGCCTCAATTGAAGATATAGACAAATCATGGATGGTGAACTGGCATATGCCGGCGGGCCCTTTTGGCATAATGGATAGTATCGGTTTAGATACGGCATGGCATGTTACCAATAATTTACCGGATGCGGGATCACAGGCCTTTGCGGCCTTACTTAAGACCTATGTGGATGCTGGGAAGTTGGGAGAGAAAACAGGGGAAGGATTTTACAAATACCCTGCCCCTGCCTATAAAGATCCTGATTTTCTACTGTAAGCTATTCAGGCTGGTAAATACGTTCGGCATTTTTCAATACTTCGTCTTTGTCCAAAGTCATGCGCTTCGTTTTCTGCGCTTGGTATAGTTCACGTTGATCAGCAAAGTGCTTAGATTCCGGATGAGAACTTGCCCCGAAGGTATTTACCGTTTCAATAAGCGGCAAACCACCGCCTTTAGGAAAAGTCACAAATCCGATATAAGCATCTCCGCTGATCATCTTGCGCTTTGATTCACCGAAAGGCTCAGACATCACCGCCGCTAACACATCTGGCATACCTGCTTGTGGCCAATCTTGATCGCCTCTTTTCAGGCGTTGGAACTCCCCTAGCGTCACGTCCAAACGACCGTAGTGTTTCATCAAGAAATCGTGAGCATATTGCACTAGTTCAACGGCCTCTGCCTCGGTAAAAGGTTCTTTAGAACCTGAATGTCTAATTTTAGCCGCGCCGTAATAAACGACATTATAATACAAGGCACCGATACTTTCGATATTTGTGACGTGATTCCATTCTTTCAAGCCATTGATGATTGTTGCCAAGGCTGGGTATTTAGCAGCATCTAGGGTAAATAGAACCGAAGCATCATATCCGTAGGGATATAAAATCTTCGCCGGCAATTGGCGATCGAATTTAATGCGCTTTAAATCTTCCAAACTAATCTTATCATACGTGTCGATTAGTTCTTTGGCCCGTTGGGAACGGTTATTATGATACGTCTCATATCCGTCGTTTTTGTCAAAATTTGCCGGATTCAAACTCTCATTTACTGCCGTCGCCATAAAGGGCGAGTGATTCGTATTGTATAGATAGCCTGCAGCTGGATTCAGATGTTGTGGTAATTCACTTAGCGGTTTGAATTTATCCCAAAGTGTTTTGCGTGTATTTCCTGGAAGAGTGGAGGCCCAGTTATAATCAGGATTACGATAAGGCATCTTTCCATTCGAGATATAGAAGATGTTATCGTCCTTGTCCGCATACATGATGTTAAACATGGGCAGGTGGTTCTGATTAAGCGCAGACTTAAATTCGGTGAAGTTTGTAGCACGGTTCATCGCATACCATTGCTGCAGAGCACCCGCATCCATAAGAGACGCAAGACGAATGGAGAAATAGTCTCCTTTGGGCGATTTCACCGTAGGGCCGTAAATGGATTCATACGCCATCTTAGAAACGGAGAATGGAATCCCTTTGATTTGAAGCTTGATCTTTCTTTTCGTTAATGGCAACCATTCACCATCCACTTCGTATTGACCTGGATGTGCTTTGTCCGTCTTTAACTGATAGACGTCGATTTTATCTTGGAAGTTTACCGTATGCGCCCAAGCTAGATTAGGCGTTGTACCGTGGAAGATTAAAGGGCCACCAGGGAAAAGACCTCCCAAGATATTCCAACCTTCTTCAGATTGTACGTGCGCCTCATAGAAGGCCGTAGCACCTTCAATGGGTTGATGCGCGTTAATGACTAACATCGGCTCTCCTGTAGCCGATTTCGACCCTTTAATCGCAAAGGCATTACTTCCTTCTCCGGTAAAGCCAGGGAGCGAAGGAATGGAGCCATCGAGAATCTTGGGTAAGGTTTTATCAACGCCACAGAAGATGGCTATAGAGAACATAGTGGTGGCGATGTAATCTTCAAGTGCGATGGGGAAAATGTGTTTATTTAAAACCTCAGACGGATGGGCTTTTCCATACGCTTCTAGACCTAGTAAATAGCCTTGCACTAATTGCAAGAACTTGGGATCCATCGATTTGATTTGTTGGTCTACGACCTTTCGGGTATTTAGTAAGCCGAACACAAAATCCACAGGTGCCCCTTTCTTTCCCAGGTAGGTACCTAATTTGCCTTTACCTGTTAAAATCAACGTCTGTATGGTCTTGAAGTCATCTTCGGAATGCGCCCAGGCTAAGCCATAGGCTACTTCAGGATCAGTAGGTGCAAAAATATGTGGCACCCCATAGGCATCGCGAGCGATCGTAATTTTATCCTTTCGGATAAGAGGTTGTTGTGCATTTGAGGTAAAGGCAAATAGTACTAGAGCAATAAAGAGAATTCTCATTTAGAATTGGGGTTAGCTAATAGATTCGCAAATAAACGGTAGGCACCAGGAACGCCAGCAGGTATTTCACGGAAGAAGACAAGACCAGTGTAGATGAACTGCCCTTTTCCGTATTTGGTTACTGCAATGTTTCCTTTGTTTTCAGCTTCATTGGGATCTGAAAATCCTAAGGGGAACTCGAAATGAGGGTCACTTGTTTCAGCCGTGTAAATACTCCGCTCTTGAATCCAATCGTTGAAATCTGCTTCACTTATCTTGTTCGGACTGTTAAAGAGTGCATGATTCGGTAGAAGGAAATTAGGCTTAGCCTCTTCTTTCGTGATGCGGTTACGTGTTACTTGTAATGGGTAGGGTGACATACTCGACTTCATAGGGCCTAAATAACTCGAAGTATTGTATTGCACCACGTAATTTCCACCATTTTCAATGTATTTCATGATTTCTGGGTAAGCATTTCCCCAAAAGTCATTCGTATTATAGGCACGCACTCCCGTAAGCACCGCATCGTATTTTTTAAGGTTTGCGGCAGTTAGGTCTTTTTCTGTTAAGAAATCCACCTGGTAGCCCATCTGCATTAAGCCCTCTGGGACTTTATCTCCTGCGCCTTTAATGTAGCCTAATCGATTTCCCTTCTTCACGAAGTCGATGTGTAGTAAACTTAAATTTACCGGCGAGAAATAGCGCTGAGTGGGAATATGCGGGTATTCGATGGATTGGAGAGATAAAGAGTCTATCCATTGCTCGCTACCTGACTGAATGTGTAACTGGATGTTGCTCGAAATTTTACCCTCTTGTACAGATGCTTCTGAAAAAGAGATAGGCCATTCGCGCTTCTCTCCTGCTTTCATTCCGTCACTTAACGTGATGTTTGCCAAAACCGTAGCACCCGACTTCACCTCTATCTTTCCCGGCTTCAGTGGGGCTAAGGCAGTAATAGAGATTTGGGTGGTTTTTGTTGATTTACTTCCTTTTGGCAATAAAACAACCGTCGAACTTAAATTAAAGACCGTTTTAGGACTAATCGCTATAGGTTGTAAGATTTCTCCTTTCACCGGGTCGATAATCAATTCCTGTACGGGCTTTTCAACACTAAACTCCTCACCTTGAATATGGAATACCGCTTTTACTGTAAAGGCTTGATCAACTCTGGCTTGTCCAATTTTCTGTTGATTGCTCACATTGAAATGACCTGTCGCTTTAGCTTCTTGTATCCAATAAGGCTGAGTGATGGGCGCGGAGGCCGTGATGCTTCTGTTGAATGGATATTTTTTATAAGGTTCGATTTTACCTCCGAAGGTGGAATCAACACCTGCAAATGAAATAGTCACATTATCTACACTGATAGGAGCGCGCACGATAAACTCTGTCTTAATGGGCAGTTTTTCACCCAAAGCAACAATTCCTTGGGATGTGGTCGCACCTATGTACATACCAGAAGCATTGACTACCCAGGCATCGATTTCAGCCAATTTTTTCTGCGTCCAAGGGCTTAGAGGTAGTAATTTGATGGACTTTTTCAAGCCGATAAGTGCCGGAATGCTCTCATAGGGCTTCTCCGGGTTGTAGGCTTTGATAATGGGTGTGATGAAGGCATCAATGATTGCATTCACGCGATTCCAAGTGGCATCCACTCCATCCCACAAGAAATCTTTAGGAGCTTCACCCCCTAGTGTTGCGAAATATTCTGTGCTTCTGCCATGGTCTACTGCAAATCCAAAACCTTGAGATTTATGTTGGCTACGGCTGAAAGCGGCTAATTCACCCGTGCTTTGGCCTAAGAATGGCAAATAATCACCTATGTTCTCTTTGAATTGAGATTCAGCAATAGTCGAATTTCCCGTAGAACCCGGGAATCGAAACGTGTTCCAAAGTAAGCGTTTAGCCTGCCAAACATCCACTCCTTGCTTTAACTGCTCTGGAAACATCTTCGAATCAGCCGCTGCTTTGTAGGCTTCAATAGCTAAGGCCGCGGAGGCCGAGTGATGTCCATGACCAGCGCGCGCATCCGGAGGGAAACGAGTGAATATGATATCTGGACGCGTTTTTCGGATTACCCAGACTAAGTCTGCTAGAATTAATTGTTTGTCCCAGAATGCCAAAGCTTCATCCGTCGATTTCGAAAATCCAAAGTCAAAAGCTCTGGAAAAATATTGATTCGCTCCGTCGATTCTTCGCGCGGCTAACAATTCCTGGGTTCGGATAAGTCCTAAAGGAACCCCTTGTTCGTCCCCTATCAGGTTTTGGCCTCCATCTCCCCTCGTACACGAAAAATAGTTCGTCTCCCAATGTTGTTGCTGAGCAAACCAAGTTAACATGTGTGTACTTTCATCATCTGGATGAGCCGCCACGTGTAAAACGGATCCCAAGACCCGTAATTTCTGAAGATCTTCGCCTAACTGAGCGGACGTACGCGGCTGTTGAGCTAGTGCAGGAATGGCCAATAAGGCCAGTAGGATAATTTTTTTCATTAGTTAAGCATGTTTCGGTTCCAAGGGCCACGGTAGTTTCTAGCTAATAAGGTAGTGGCTTCAGGATCGTTTAATATTGTTTTAGTACCAGGATCATAGGAAAGAGGTCTACCCAGTTTCATTGATAAATTAGCAATAATGCAGGAAGCGGTCGAAATGTGTCCCTCTGAAATATCGGCCACAGGTTTTGTCCCTTTATCTATGGCTGCTAAGAAATCAAGCATGTGCCCACGCGTGGCTGGCGCTGCATTTAATTCAATGCGATCCTCTTTTAAATCTTCTGGGTATTTTTCCTTTTCATAGACTACATCCATGTGTAATTTTTCTGCTTTGGAGTCCGTAGGCGTGAAATCGTATTTCATTGTGCTCATTCGTAGGGTTCCTTTCTCCCCATAAATGGTTAATCCCCAGGGATATTCTGGATCTGGTGCCGTGCCCCAGCTTCTATGTTGCCAAACACAATTCAAGCCATTGTATTCAAAAACAGCCGTTTGCGTGTCAGGGATGTTGGATTTGCCCTCTTTTTGGACATAAATCCCTCCTTCCGAACTCACGCGGTTAGGCCAACCTAAATCCAGCATCCAGCGCGCCGTATCGAACATATGAATACACATATCGCCCATAATTCCATTGCCATATTCCTCAAACGTTCTCCACCAGCGGGTGTGAGGTAAGCCATCGTAGGGACGCAATGGTGCAGGACCTGTCCACATCTCATAGTCAAAATAGTCAGGCACTGCCTGAATAGGTGGATTGCCATTGTTACGCATATGGTAATAGCAATACATTTCCACGTGTGCCACTTTACCTAATAATCCTTTGTCGATGATTTCTTTTTTGGCTTGAATCAGGTGTGGTGTACTTTTCCTTTGAGTCCCCACCTGAACCGTTTTACCGTATTTTCTAGCCGCCGCCACCATCGCCTCACCTTCTAGCACATCTACTGAAATAGGTTTTTGGACATAGACGTGGGCCCCCGCTTTAACGGCATCGATCATCTGTAAGGCATGCCAATGATCTGGGCTTCCCACAATGGCGATGTCTAGTTCATTTTCTTTCAATAATTGACGGTAATCGCCGTATAATTTGGGTGTTTTACGCGATTTTTGACGTGCTGCTACGAGCTTTCCAGCCTCTGTTAATTGATTTCGATCAGGATCACAAAGCGCGACCACTTCCACAGGTACCACTTGCATGAGTCGGAATAAATCACTCTTACCGTACCATCCGGTACCAATTAAAGCGACGCGATAGGGTCTAGCAGGATTTACTAAATCTAGTCCATAAGCGCCAAAAGTCGACAAGGCCAAAGCGGCCGAGGCCCCTTTCATAAAATGTCTACGGTTAATGTTGAATGTTTTCATAGGATGATCGCTAATACTGATTCTGCCGGTATTTCAAGGTTTAGATTTTCAATGCTTATGTTCTTTTTACGTCCCTCGTTTTGGACCAAAAGTACTTTTTTCCCATCAGGTCGCATAAATGCAGTGGCTTGAATTCCCGCAGGAACTTCAATTCCTAATCGAATCGATCCGGCAGGTATAAATCGCGCCGCTTGCATGACAATGTAGTAAGATTGATTACGTAGGATATCCTGACCTGAGATGGTTATTGCGCCTAAGCATTCTGTGCATCCTCCAGGCGTATGTGGGCCATAGGTAGGATCATTGGCTAAATTCCATTCAATGGCCGTTTTAGCGTGATTATTGACTGCCCCTATGATGACATTTTTGATGTGCCACATAAAATCACCCGTAAAATCTCCTTTGTAGCCTGTCCATTGCTCCGTAAAATAGAGGTCTTTATCAGGATGTGCTGCTTTTACTTTACTTAAGACTGAAATATCTCCATTATACAAATGAAAGGCAGAGCCGCTTACATATTTTTTAGCCTCTGCATCATTTAATAAGTCAATGGCATATTCTGGATGATCGCAATTGTGATCGTAGACGATTATTTTGGTCGTAATATTCCGTTTTTTGAATTCGGGCCCCAAAGCTGTTTTGATAAAATTAGTTTGCATCTGCGAAGTCATCAACATACTCGGATTATTGCCTGGATGAAGTGGTTCATTTTGAGGTGTTAGTGCCCAGATGTTAATTCCCTCCTTCGCCATGGCTTGTATGTATTTGGCTAAATAAGCTGCATAAGTCTGGTAATGTTTCTCTAACAGTGATCCCCCTTTACTTTCTACGTTATCTTTCATCCAAACAGGTGGAGACCAAGGGGTTGCCATGATTTTAATGGCTGGATTAATCGCGATGATCTGTTGTAATAATGGAATTAAATCAGCTTTTGAAGGCTCTAAGTTAAATTTTCTTGGTTTATCTTCGTACGAAAATACGGTAGCATCTAAATCTGTCGCCCCTACGCCGATTCTTAAAACGGAGATTCTGTTCTTGCCAAATAATTCCTGTAATAAAGCGGCTTTGTTTGTCGGTTCTAGCGCCTGAATTAATTGGGCGCTTCCTCCTGTTAAGGTAAATCCAAATCCATCCATGCTTTGAAAAGCTTGTTCCGGATGAATGATAATCTTAGCACCAGAAAAATCTGCACTCAGCTTATCTGTTTTTTGAAAAAACGATTTCTGTTTAGGAATGCTTAGATACATCTCCGTTTGTGAAAAACAGAAAAGCGGCAAGCACAATAACAGTACTAGTTTTTTCATAGGTTTAAATTTCATTAAAGGTATTGAATATTTACAAAAAAATAAACCACCTTTTTTAGGGGCGGTTTATCATTTCATGTAGTCGCCTTCGGACTTAGTCGCCTTCGGCTTAGTCGTCCTTCGGACTTAGTCGCCTATGGCTTAGTCGTCCTTCGGACTTAGTCTCCTATGGCTTAGTCGTCACTCGGACTTAGTCGCCTTCGGCTTAGTCGTCATCCGGACTTAGTCGTCTACGGCTAAGTCGTCCTTTGGACTTAGTCGTCCTTCGGACTTAGTCGTCATCCGGACTCATTTCCTCCGTTCTACTTTAGAGAGGAAAG
>CANLVU010000060.1 GCA_947494535.1 Cytophagaceae bacterium | reverse complement strand
GGGCTTGAATCAGCAGACATGGCCTGGAGTATAGGTGGAGACGGAACACTTTTAGAAACCTTAACACAAATAGGCGCGAAAGAAATTCCCATACTTGGTATCAATACAGGTCGTTTGGGCTTTTTAGCTACTCTTTCACCTCCAGAAATTAGCGCTGCATTAGACACGGTTTTACAAGGAAATTACCGCATCGAAAATAGAAGTTTAGTTTCTGTAGAATCAGAAATTGACTTTTTTGATGGCAAAGGTTTTGGCTTGAATGAGGTAGGTATTATGAAGACTGACACGTCTTCCATGATTACTATTAAAGCATTCGTAGACGGCAATTACTTAAACTCCTATTGGGCTGACGGCCTGATCGTTTCCACTGCCACCGGATCCACTGGTTATTCATTAGCTGTGGGTGGTCCTTTAGTCATTCCAAGTTCCGATATTTTCATCATCGCACCCATGAGCCCGCACAATTTAAATGTGCGTCCGCTCTTAGTTTCTAGTTCCGCTGTATTATCATTTGAAGTAAGTTCTAGAAGCAAAAACTTCCTTATCTCACTTGATTCTCGCTCCAAAGTCATCGACAGTCACTTCAAAATTGAAGTCAAAAAGGCACCATTCTCTGCGAAATTGATCAAAATTCCGGGGGATGATTTCTTACAGACGTTGAGGAGTAAGTTGAATTGGGGGTTAGATGTAAGGAACTAAGATTAGAGATTATAGAGTAAAGAGTAGAGATAGTATTCTCCTATTTCATTCTCACCTAACTACAATTTTAGATTATAGATTATAGAGTAGAGAGTAGAGATAGTATTCTCCTATTTCATTCTCACCTAACTACAATTTTAGATTAGAGATTAAAGAGTAAAGAGTAGAGATAAATAAATACCAATCTATACTCTCTACTCTATTATCTATACTCTACTATCTATACTCTCTTATCTATAACAAACGTTTAAGCTCATTCAACTTCAACAACGCCTCAATCGGCGACAACGAATTCACATCCAATTCCTTCAATTGATCCTCGATTTTTTGGAGACCTTCCGGAATTTCCGCGCCAAAAAGACTCATTTGGTAGTTTGCCTTTGGCATTTCTTTCAGCTTATCAATGTTATCTTCTAATACATGATCTTTCTCGAGATTTTGGAGAATTTCGTGCGCACGTAAAACGAGAGAGGTAGGCATTCCAGCTAATTGAGCCACATGAATACCAAAACTGTGCGCGCTTCCTCCTGGCAGTAATTTGCGCAAGAAGATGATTTTATTCCCTACTTCTTTCACCGAGACGTGGAAGTTTTGGATGCGCGGGAAATCTTGAGTTAACTCATTTAATTCGTGGTAGTGGGTGGCAAATAAGGTTTTGGCCTTGTACGAAGGATGGTTGTGCAAGTGTTCTGCGATCGCCCAGGCCATCGAAACGCCATCATAAGTCGAAGTTCCACGTCCGATTTCATCCAATAAGACGAGAGAGCGAGACGATAAATTATTCAAAATCGCCGCCGTCTCCGTCATCTCCACCATGAAGGTAGATTCGCCTTTGGACAAGTTATCTGAAGCGCCTACACGTGTGAAAACCTTGTCCACTAAACCCAAATTCGCGGATTCAGCCGGAACATAGGATCCCATTTGGGCAAGCAATACAATCAAGGCTGTTTGACGCAATAAAGCCGATTTACCGGCCATATTGGGACCCGTAATCATCATAATTTGCTGCGTTTTGTCATCTAAATAGATGTCATTCGGCACGTAATTCTCCCCAGCGGGCAACTGTTTCTCGATCACCGGATGGCGACCGCCTTTGATATCGATGATTTCTGTTTCATTCAATGCCGGACGGACATAGTTGTTCTTCTTCGCTACAGATGCAAACGACGCTAACACATCAAGCGTGGCAATTCCGAGCGCATTTTGTTGAATCTGAGTTATATAGCCTAAAGCATCTTGAACCAATTCTTGGAATAGGCGGAATTCAATAACGGATATTTTATCTTCAGCGCTAAGGATCTTTTCCTCATACACCTTTAATTCTTCCGTGATATAACGCTCTGCATTCACTAAAGTCTGTTTGCGAATCCACTCGGGTGGCACGCGGTCTTTGTGGGCGTTTGTTACTTCTAAATAATACCCGAAAACCTTATTATAAGAGACCTTTAATGAGGTGATTCCGGTGCGTTCGATTTCACGTTTTTGGATATCTGCTAAGAAGTTCTTACCTGAACTTGAAAGCCCGTGTAACTCATCTAATTCAGCTAAAAATCCACTTTTAATCATTCCACCTTGGTGCATTAACACGGGCGGATCTTCGCGCAAAATCGTGTCAATTTTTTCTACTAAATCCGCGCAAGTATCTAGGCTGCTTGCAAGACCTGATAGACTCGGCGACGTAGAGGCTGACAACAAGCTTTTAATCTCTGGAATCTGTTGCAATGCCTTCTTTAAGGCATTCAATTCGCGCGGATTGATGCGACCTGCGGCGACTTTGGAAATCATACGTTCCACATCCCCGATTGGTTTCAATAATTCAGAAACCTGATCTAATAAACTCGAAGAGGCGAGTAACCCCGACACTCCCTCTTGGCGCTGCTCGATAGTCTTTAAATCCTTCAAAGGCAATACAAGCCATTTACGCAACAAACGGCCACCCATCGCGGTTAGCGTTTGGTCGATCAATGCTATCAAAGGAACTCCTCCCTCTTGCGTGGGATGAATTAATTCTAGATTGCGAATGGTAAATCGATCAAGCCACACATATTTATCCTCTTCAATACGTTGAATCGAAGAAATATGACCGATGGCACGGTGTTCTGTTTCGGCTAAATAATGTAAAATAACACCGGCAGAAATGATACCGAGCGGACTATTTTCGATCCCAAAACCCTTCAGATTTTTGGTCTTAAATTGTTGCGTTAAGAGCGGATACGTGAATTCGTGAGTAAAGATCCACTCCTCCATCGTAAAGCTGTGAAATTGTTCTCCAAAAGCATCCATAAACGCCGTTCGGTGCTTTTTAGGATACAAGATCTCGGCCGGCAAGAAACTTTGAACTAACTTCTGAATATAGGCCAAAGGCCCCTGAGAACACATAAATTCCCCCGTCGAAATATCCAACAGAGCGATTCCATAGGTGGACGACTTTTCCTCTAACGAAATTGCCGCGACATAATTATTGCGCTTATTATCTAATACTTGGTCGTTAAATGAAACCCCTGGAGTAACTAATTCCGTCACCCCGCGCTTCACAATCCCTTTAACGGTTGCCGGATCTTCTAATTGATCGCAAATGGCCACGCGCTCACCAGCACGCACTAATTTAGGCAAATAGGTATCCAAGGAATGGTGTGGAAAACCGGCCAATTCAGCATCGGCGTTCCCATTATTGCGACGCGTCAATACTATCCCTAAAATCTTAGAGGCTTTTACTGCATCTTGGCCAAAGGTCTCGTAAAAATCCCCTACCCGGAACAATAAAATAGCCCCCGGGTATTTCGCCTTGATCTGATTAAACTGCCTTGAAAGTGGGGTTTCCCCCTTTTTCAATGGCTCCTCTCCGTTGTCTGCTTTCCGTGCCAAATATTTCTAATCTATTTATGACAAAAATAAACCAAATTTTCTATTTTTGTTTTCTCTAAACTAGATTAACAAAATGATTAACTCTTCTATTTACATTAAATCTCAACAAGAGGTTTTCGATGTAGTGATTGTTGGTTCCGGTGCGGGTGGCGGTATGGCCGCTCATACCTTAGCAAAAGCCGGAGCAAAAGTTTGCATATTAGAAGCTGGGCAGCCTTTTGACCCCGCTGATCCGAAAGATATGACCCAAATGAAATGGCCGTACGAATCCCTTCGTAGAGGTGCTAGCAGTTCGCTGCGTAATTTCGGTGATTTCGACGCGGCTTATGGCGGCTGGGATATCGAAGGTGAACCCTATACGCGTAAAGGTGATACCAAGTTTGATTGGTTCCGCTCCCGGATGGTGGGTGGTCGCACGAACCACTGGGGACGTATCTCTCTACGTTTTGGTCCAGATGACTTTAAAAGAAAAAGTATCGATGGTCTAGGCGATGACTGGCCTATCGGATATGACGATATGAAGCCTTATTACGACAAGGTGGATAAAATGATTGGGGTTTTTGGAACAAATGAAGGCCTAAGAAATGATCCAGATGGTTATTTCTTACCTCCTCCTAAGCCTCGTTTACACGAATTAATGATTAAAAAGGCGAACAAGGCCTTAGGCATTCCGACCTATCCGTCACGCATGTCGATGCTAACGAAGCCGATCAATAACGAGCGTGGAGCTTGTTTCTATTGCGGTCAATGTAACCGTGGTTGTTCAGCTTACGCTGACTTCTCGTCCTCCTCTGTATTAGTTAAACCAGCTGTCCAAACGGGTAATACTACGTTACTTCCCTTCGCTATGGCGCGTGAAGTAATGACAGATCCGATTACTGGTTTAGCAACGGGTGTATCTTATGTACATACTGGAACGATGATGGAATATTCGGTTAAAGGAAAAATCGTCGTTTTAGCTGCCTCAGCTGGCGAAACAGCCCGTTTATTATTGAATTCAAAAAGTTCTCGCTTCCCGAATGGTATCGCTAATTCAAGTGGTGTTGTAGGAAAATACATAAATGACTCTACGGGAGCTTCTCGTTCAGCTATCATTCCGTCCTTATTTGATCGCAAGCGGTACAATGAAGATGGTGTGGGTGGTATGCACGTATACACTCCTTGGTGGTTAGATAACGCAAAATTAGACTTCCCACGTGGTTACCACATCGAATACGGTGGAGGTATGGGAATGCCTAATTACGGTTTCGGCTGGGGCATCGAAGGCCTAAATGGGCGCGAGAATTTCAACCGCGATGGTATTAAGAAAGCGGCAGGTGGATACGGAGCTACTTTGAAAGAAGATTATCGCCGTTTCTATGGTGCGTATGTGGGTTTTGCAGGTCGTGGGGAACCAGTTCCACGCGAAGATAATTATTGTGAAATCGATCCTAACGTAGTGGACAAATATGGTATTCCGGTACTACGTTTCCAGTATAAATGGAGCGATTACGAAGTGAAGCAGGCTAAACACATGCAAGATACGTTTGAAGAAATCATTCACTCGATGGGTGGTGAGGCTTTGGGCAAAAAACCAGGTGCAGATAACAACTACGGTTTAGCAGATCCAGGTCGTATCATTCACGAAGTAGGTACAGCTCGTATGGGTAATGATAAAAAGACATCCGTACTTAACTCGAATTGCCAAGCGCATGACGTGAAGAACTTATTCGTAGCCGATGCGGCACCATTCGTATCCCAAGGAGATAAAAATGCTACTTGGACGATTTTGGCCCTATCCTTACGTACATCCGAATACATTATTGATCAACGCAAAAAAGGCAACCTGTAAGATGAAAAGAAGAGACTATTTAAAAAATATGGGCTTAAGTTCACTGGGCTTAGCCGTTTTCAATCCAGATGAAAAAGCGATTGAGAATTTAAATTTGGGTAAAGTTCCGGTTAAAAGACCGAATGGCCGCACGCAAGATGAGGCAGAACAAGAAGCAGCGCTAAAAGCAGAAGTATTCTTGAACGCGCACGAATTAGCCACGATCACGGTGGTTTCCGATATCATCATCCCAGCGGATAAGAAATCAGGCAGTGCCTCACAATCTGGCGTAACTGCTTTCATTGAGTTCATCGTAAAAGATAAACCAGAATTCAAGACGCCGATGCGCGGTGGATTACGTTGGTTAGATGTAGAATCAAACAAGCGTTTTTCTAAAAAATTCACCGAATTAACTTCGGCACAGCGCATCAACATCGTGGATGATATTGCTTACCCAGGTAAAACACCCAAGCACTTATCTCAGGGAGAATCTTTCTTCACTTTGATGCGTAATTTGACAGCGACTGGATTCTACACCTCTAAAATTGGCATCGCTGATCTAGACTACAAAGGAAATACGCCTAACCAATGGAATGGTGTTCCTGATGAAGTTTTAAAGCAATATGGTTTAAGTTATGACGCGTAATCGTGTCGTAATACCAAGTATATTTCAATCCATTCCAGGCCTCGTGGCGGGTGTTAGCACCCGCCACGGTGGCTTAAGTGAAGCTCCCTACTCCTCTTTAAATCTGGGTATTCACACCGATGATTCAACCGAGGTCATCGAACAAAATCTTACTCTATTCTGCACTGACTTAGGTATTTCACCTAAGAATTTAGCCCGTTCCTACCAGGTGCATGGTGATAAAATATGGGTAACAGGCAGAGCTGGATACCAATCTGGATTCGATGCCCTGGTTTCCGTTCAGCCCGGTGTTTTTGCCGGTGTAGGAATCGCTGATTGCACCCCCATCTTATTAGCAGATCCAGTGACCCGCATTTGTGCTGCGATTCACGCAGGTTGGAAAGGAACTGTCGCTCAAATTGTCTATAAAACGGCTAGGCGCATGATTGAAAACCGAGGATCCAATCCAGCTGATATTCTCGCCTATATAGGTCCTTGCATTAGTTATCCGCATTTCGAAGTAGGGGAAGAAGTGGCAGCACAATTTTCTCAGGAATTTAAAGCACCTAAAGGCCCAAAATGGCACGTCGATTTGAAAGCGGCCAACGCCGCACAATTACGATCACTGGGAATTGAACAAATAGAAATCGATCCCGCTTGCACCGTAGAAAACAATGCAGATTTTTTCTCTCACAGAATAGAAAAAGGAGTAACGGGTAGAATGCTAGCCTTAATTGGATTTCAAGTTTCTTAAAAACATTTGTCGATTAATGTTTTCTTTAGGAAGCAACTCGTAGGCTTTTTTATAGTCTTTTCGTTTCAAATCACCATTCTTGATTGATTGAATGAAACTAATCCAAGCGAAGGGATTTGTTAAAGCTAACATTGGACTACTGAAGAAATTTTTATTAGCCTGAGATGAAATCATCATATCCGAGAAATTTCTAAAATTCGAGGATGTACCCATTCCTGCCTGCAAGGCATAGACATTTAATTTGGATTGTTCCAGGTTTTCTCGGGCATTATCGCGCTGTTTCGCATCGCGTAATTCCATGGCTAAGAAAGCTTGTTTAAACTCATCCTCACTCGAATGCGGAAAAACTTTGACCTCACGTAACATCGTTGTCATCTCATCCATCGGAATGATTACCTGATGCACTAACTCCGTATTACGCGGCACAATATAGTATTTCTTTTGATAACCGATGTATGAAATAACAAGACTATCCCCAGGAAAAACATACATATCTACTTGCCCGAAGTTGTCACTTAAGGCTCCACGGCCTGCTTGAGGATTAAAGATATAGGCCAAAGGAAGGAACTCCGCATTACTCGATGCCACCACACGACCCTGAAATAACACTGTTTTATCCTGCCCTTGAGAGTAGGCAGCTAGGGATAGCAAGCTGAAAGCAAGCATACCTAAAACACGAACAGCTAATCGTTTTTTCATAAAGCCGAAATTAAACAAAAAATGAATCCGATGCTGTTAAAGCCTGTTAAAGCTTTGTGTTTGGAAATAATTTTAAGAAAGTGATAATGAATGGAATCGATAACAAAAGTCCATCAAAGCGATCTAAAAAACCCCCATGACCCGGAATCGTGTCTGCGGAGTCTTTGATATTAATACTTCGTTTAAATAAGGATTCCACTAAATCTCCGTAGGTACCTGCCACCACGATAATAATTCCGATGCCAAACCATTGCCAAGACTCATAATTCGTATAATACATTGATAAGACATAAGCCACAATCATCGCAGCGACTAGACCTCCTATACTTCCTTCCCACGATTTCTTAGGAGAAACACGTTCAAATAATTTCGTTTTGCCAAATTTCGTACCTGCAAAATAGGCTCCTGAATCACTAGCCCATAATAAAAAAAGACAACCTAAGATAATTTGGGGATCATAGGTTTCTTTCTTCAAGAACGCCAAAACCGTTAATAAAGCGAAAGGAAGCGCCACATAAATGATGCCTAAGAAAGTATAAGCGATGTTTTTGAAGGGCTTCTCGTCTTTCGCATTGTACAACTTAATGAAGAAAATCAACGCCAATAAAGGGGAAAGGATGTAATAATTAGAATAGGCGATCTCCCCTTTTTCGATAAAAAATGTCAATAAATGGAGTACTACCCCGCAGAAAGTACCGTAAAATGTCAAAGGTAAATTATCGCTGATACTGCCTACTAATTTATAAAACTCCAGTTGCGCAGCCATGCCGATTAATAGGAACAATCCTAAAAAAGTATAATCGCTAAACAACACGCAGAAAAGCAAAAACGGCACCGCAATGATGGCTGCGATCACGCGTTGTTGCAAGTTAGACATCTCTCTTAAGCCCATAATCCTTATTTTTCTAATTGAAAGCTATGAAGTCGACGAATATAAAACACGACTAAAGCCAAAGAAATCAACACGGACCACCAAGGGGTAATTTCCCCCAATTTCTCTGGATCCACTGCAATTTGTTTCTGCTGATATAAATATTGCATCGTCAGCGCCCATCCATTATTGAAGAAGTGTGCGATGATGGGAATCCAAATATTTCTGTTCCAAACGTATAAATAGCCAAAAAACGCGCCTAACAATAAACGCGGAAAAAAGCCAAAAAACTGAAAATGAATAAAGCTAAATATCGCAGCTGAAGCCCAAATAGCCACATGGTGATTGCCCACATAGCGTTCAAACAAAGTCTGCAATACACCTCTAAAAAATAATTCCTCCCCTAGAGCGGCTAATCCCGCAATGACTGCTAAACCAATGGCAAAATCTGCTGGACTTTGGAAATTGACTAAAAACTTTGTCAATTCAGCTAACTGGGTCTCTGAAGCACGCATCCATTTCTCTGTCTCCTCAAATCCGGCGGGCAAAACCAAGGATTGGTTCCATTGAATAATATATTCAAGCAGCGGCATGCCCACTAAAATCGTGATGATTGACCATAAAAAGAGGCGGTAATCTGGTCTAGGGTTAGTGGAAAGTGAGTTCAAATCGCGCTTTTCTGACCAACGCAAATAGGCCCATGAACTGGCAACAAAGGTAAAAAGAGCCGAAAACCACTGCATGGCCATCATGGCACGGAAGGCTCCATCGTAGTTTTGGGGGTGAGCCATAAAATCCAAAACCGATTTTTGAAATTGATTTACATCCTGTGTAGCAAAACCCACAATTAAAACGACGGATAATAAACCAATAAATTGGCCAATAAAGCCTCCTAAAAGGAAAAATCCGAATAATATTAGAATCTTAGACAGCAAACCGAGGTAACGTTCGGGGCCTTGAAAATTGTTATCTACCATAATGCTCGTAAATTTACAGAATTTTTAATCAGAATGGTAAAGATAGGTAACATCGAGCTAGGCTCATTTCCATTGCTTTTAGCTCCTATGGAGGACGTGTCAGATCCACCTTTCCGTGCGGTGTGCAAGGCAAACGGTGCTGATTTGATGTATACGGAATTTATTTCCTCCGAAGGACTGATTCGAGATGCTGCAAAAAGTGTTCAAAAGCTCGATATTTTTGAATACGAACGACCGATTGGGATTCAACTTTTTGGCAGTTCCATCGAAACCATGGCCTCTTGTACAGAAATTGCGACGAAGGCTGGACCTGATTTAATTGACATCAATTATGGCTGTCCAGTAAAACAGGTGGCCTGCAGAGGTGCTGGAGCTGCTTTATTGCAAGATATTCCGAAAATGGTAGCGATGACGAAAGCCGTAGTAGATGCCACCCATTTACCGGTAACCGTCAAAACACGCCTAGGCTGGGATGACTCCACAAAAAACATCGAAGATGTGGCTGAACGTCTTCAAGATATTGGAATACAGGCACTTACTGTTCACGGGAGAACGCGTGTCCAAATGTACAAAGGCGCTGCGGACTGGGAATTGATTTCAAAAGTGAAAAAAAACCCCCGGATTAAGATCCCCATTTTCGGGAATGGTGACATAGATTCACCCGAAAAAGCGAAAGAATACCGCGACCGCTACGAAGTGGATGGTATTATGATAGGTCGAGCATCGATTGGCTATCCCTGGATTTTCAATGAGATCAAACATTATTTAGCTACAGGAGAACATCTAGACCCTCCTACCCTACAACAACGCTTACAAGTTTGCTTAGACCACTTAGATTTTTCTATCCGCTGGAAAGGAAACCACGGTGGTATAGTCGAAATGCGTCGTCATTACGCCAATTATTTCCGCGGGATGGATCATTTCAAACCTTTTAGAACCCGTTTAGTGACGACCTATGACTTCGAAGAGATCAAAGGAATTCTAAACGAAATCTCAGCACATTACGCTGGAGAACCTTTACACGCCTAATGGAAAATAAACAAAAGTCCCCCGTATTACTCGTCATTTTAGCCTTTCTCGCGTTATCGTTAATTTGGGGTAGTTCTTTCATTTTAGTCAAGAAAAGTTTGGTCTATTATAGCTCCCCACAAGTGGGTGCGCTACGTATTTTTGCGGCATTCATTTTCTTCATTCCGGTGTTTTTAAAACAGCGACATGAAGTCAAAAAAGAGCATTGGAAGAGTTTTTTGTTAGCTGGTTTGACTGGAAATTTAATCCCAGCGATTTTGTTTTCCATCGCTGGAAAGCATTTGACTTCAGCCTTATCAGGTATGCTAAACGCCTTTACGCCCTTATTTACCTTAATAGTGGGGATTTTATTGTTTAAACAGGGTTTTCAATGGCGCCAAATGATCGGTATTGTACTAGGCATCGCCGGTTGTTTCGGATTAATTGCCGGTGGAGAAGGATTCAATGTAGACTTT
>CANLVU010000059.1 GCA_947494535.1 Cytophagaceae bacterium | reverse complement strand
GCCTCTAACAATAATTTCTCTTGGAATGGATCCCCTACTTGAACCGCCGGTAATTTCTCCGACGACTTCGCCGTAATATCTTCCGATGCAAAACTCGCACCACCGATTCCATCTTTACCCGTCGCAGAACCTACGATAAACACCCCATTGCCTACTCCATAAGAGGTAGCAGACGCTTGAGTACCCACTTTTAATATACCTGCTGAAAACGCATTAACAAGCGGATTCACATTATAACAATCATCGAATTGAACCTCACCACCCACGGTAGGAATTCCAAAGGCATTACCATAATCTCCAATCCCTTTCACCACACCTTTCACTAACCACTTTGTTTTCGCTAAATTAATATTGCCAAAACGCAAGGAATTCAATTGCGCAATCGGACGCGCACCCATCGTGAATATATCCCGATTAATTCCACCCACACCAGTCGCTGCACCTTGATAAGGCTCTAAAGCAGACGGGTGATTATGTGATTCAATCTTAAAGGCACAGCCTAAACCATCCCCTAAATCAACCAAACCAGCATTTTCTTCCCCTGCTTTCGCTAACATACGCGGCGAGTCTTTTGGCAAAGTCTTCAACCAAACAATTGAATTCTTATAGCTACAATGCTCAGACCACATGACAGAGAAAATCGACAATTCGGTAAAATTAGGCTTGCGACCTAAAATCTCCTGAATGCGATCATATTCCTCGGGTAAAATTCCTAATTTTTTGGCTGTTTCGACGGTGGGAAGGGTTCCGATTGATTCCACTTAATTGAGTTTAAAATTGAAATGCAAAGATAGGAAACTTAGCTTAGAGAGCAAAGATTATAGAGTAGAGAGTATAGAGAAAATCATCTAAAATATCTCCTCTATCATCTATAATCTCTACTCTATACTCTCCTATCTAAAATCTTTAAATCCCCCAATACTCCCGATCCTCCGGAACATCGACGTCCCTGAATTTGTCTGAAAAATGAATGATTTCGCAGAGCATTGGATTTTGGCGCCAAAATTTTCCCAAACCTTGATCTCCACTCCAACGACTAAACAGGGGACGCAAAGCCTTTGGAATGAGTACAGGTGGAGAATTAACACCTTGAAATGAGGCAACAATAGCTCGGTCTGGATTCGCAAGGGATATGATATTTTTCATGTGTGCATTAGTCAAAAAGGGTAAATCACACAAAAGAACAAGAACCGCCTTTTGCTGATCAATTGCTCTAAGGCCTACAGCAAGTGATTCTCCCATTCCCTTTTCCCACTTTTGCACTTGAACATAAGATAGACGAGGAAATTCTTTTTGTAACTTCTCCATGATACTGACAGTCTTTTCCACCTCTGCACCTAAACAAACGACCACCTCTTGACATACGCTAAAAGATAAGCGTATAGAGCGCTCTAAAAGGCTTTGGCCCTGGTAAACCAATAATTGTTTTGCTTCTCCTAATCGAGATGATGCACCCGCTGCTAGAATTAATCCGGTCATTTGATCTTTTGAATTTCACTAATTTAATTAAAAATTATTAAAGCTTAGGTGCTAATTTTAGGGGATGCTTCGAGAAAACGAAATCCAATTTATTCAAGAGAACCTGCACAGGGACCCGGTTGCGATTGCTTTGGAAGCCGCAAATTACCCGGATTTTGACATTCCAGTTTTAGTAGGCCAAATCAAAGCCAGACAAAAACTCAAAGACAAAATGCCTAGTTGGGTGGCGAATGAAAGGGTATTTTTTCCTCCTTCTTTGGCCTTAGAACAATCCTCCTCAGAAGAAACGGCAAAGTTTAAGGCTTCCCTCCTGAGCGGAAAAGTCGTGGATTTGACTGGGGGAATGGGCTTAGACAGTTATGCCTTTGCAAAGGTAGGCTGCGAAGTGGATTACATCGAAAGACAGGAGAACCTTTCTGAAATCACAGCCTTTAATCACGCGCAATTAAATGCAGGAATCATTCGTCACCACACGGGCGATAGTTTAAAATGGCTTTCGGAGTGTGCGGAATTATTCGACTTCATCTATATAGATCCTGCTCGCAGAGATGTCGCTGGCAACAAAGTCGTCCTTTTGCAGAATTGTGAACCCAATGCATTGGAATTAATCCCCTATATCAACGAAAAAACCAGTTTACTGATAAAAACAAGTCCATTATTGGATTTAGATCGGGCAACGAAGGAGTTACAGGGAGTAGAAAAGATCTATATAGTCTGCCTTAAAAATGAGGTAAAAGAATTACTGTTCTTGAAGACTAAGCAATCTTCGGAGGATCCTTCGGTAGAGGTAATCGAACTGAGTCAAGTTGATTCGTTACTATTTAAAGGTAAAAAATCAACAGAATCAGCAAGCATTTGCGACTTCGGTCCTGTTTCAAACTTTCTATATGAACCTCACGCGGGAGTGCTGAAAGGGGGATTCTTTAAAATGGTGGGTAAAGGTTTACTTAAAATTGCCTCGAACACGCATTTATATACCTCTGAAATTCTACATACTAATTTTGCTGGAAGAGCGTTTGAAGTTTTAGCGGAGGGTCCATTAGAAAAAAAATGGATTCATTCAGTTTTACCTGGCCTGCAGGCGAATATTTCTACCCGAAATTTCCCCATCAAGGCAGATGAAATTCGAAAGAAATTTCAATTAAAAGATGGAGGAGAGTTTACTCTTTTCGCTTTTAGAGATCAAGCAAATAAAAACAAGGTTGTCCTAGCTAAAAAAATCTCCTAACTTTAGTAAAAATTTCATCAAATGAAAAAAATCGCCCTCCTACTTTTCCTTTCAGTAAGCGCTTTATCGGCGTCAGCTCAAGTTTTTTCTGGTATGTCTGAAGTAGATAAATCGAAAAAAGAAGGAGTTTATACCTTTGTTAATACACAAGAAAAATATGCAAGAGCAAGCTGGAAAGCTTATTTGAGCAAATTTGGTAAAGTGATCGAAGGAAAAAACGGTACGTATTCAAGTGCTGATTTTAATGTTTCAGGGATCTCAGACAGCCCATTGATCCTTATTTCAAAGGTTTCAGAAGAAAATAAGAAAGTAAAACTTTTCATTTCGATTGCCACAGGTCCTGATGAATATATCCAAACAGGACACGCTAAACTAAGTGAAGTAAGTGCTTGGATTGAAGATTTCATCAAACTAGTTGATTTAGAAGAAGGCGTTCGAATCGAGGAAAACAAATTAGCAGAATTGAATTCAGCGCAATCGAAAAACACCAAACAAGCGGAACGTTTAATTCGCGAACTTGATTCTAACTTGCGCCAAATCAACAACTTAGAAGAGCGTTTAAAAGAAGCTAAAATCGAAAAGGAAAAGATTTTAACCAATCAGGTTCAAAATAAATTAGATCAAAAAACAAAAGACGAAGAAATAGCTGCCCAAAAATTAGCCGTAGAATCAGCGAAACAAAAAATTAAATGAAAAAACTGATCATTGCCCTTTTCACGATTTCCCTTTTCTGTAATTTCGGCAGAGTTGAATATTCAGCGCTTAATCCGAAGGCAAAAACAATCCAAACAGATTCATCAGCTAGAATAGCTACTGCTAATAACACGAAAGTAATAAGCAACGATTTGCCTTCCGATCAAGAATCCCCTGAAACATCAGAGGAGAGTACAGGGTGGGCTAAATATTTGGCTCTAGGCATCAAAACTTTTTTTGCAACCTTGCTAAAACTTTTGGTAGCTTAACATGCTATCCTACTCTATCTCTACTCCTATTCAAGCTCCGGTTAGCCACGTAAAAGAACTTTTTACAGCTGAATTGCTTGTTAAATTATCCCCTCCCTTTCCTACAGTCGCCTTGCAGCGATTTGATGGTTGCAAAAAAGACGATAACGTCGTACTTGTCATTAACCTTATTTTCTTGAAAGTCACTTGGAGTTCACTTATCATTGAAGACCAAGAGACAGAACAAGAATGGTATTTTATTGATCAAGGTATCAAAATGCCTTTTGGTCTCCAGTACTGGCAACATAAACATCGAGTAAAAAGAATCTCCGAAGGAGCTTGCGAAATTATCGATGAAATTTCTTTCGATACGCGTAATGCATTTTTGAATTACCTTCTTTTCCCCTTTCTTTGGGGAATGATTTTCTACAGAAAACCATTTTATAAAAAGTATTTATCCCTCGTCCACCCGCTATGAAATTAACCTTAACGAATAAGATTATCATTGGCTTTATCCTAGGCCTTGTACTAGGAGAGATCTTTTTCTTGAATTTCGAACCAGAGGTAAGTCAAGATTTAGGGGCTAAAGTCCAAATTGTATCTAAGATTTTCCTACGCCTAATCAAAATGATTGTAGGTCCTTTAGTATTCTGTACGTTAGTGGTCGGAATTGCTAAACTGGGGGATTTCAATGCAGTAGGACGTATTGGAATTAAAACGATTGGCTATTTCTATTTTGCCACAATTCTCTCCTTAGTGACCGGTTTAGTTGTGGTAAATATCACACAACCAGGTAGCTTACAAAGCTGGCCTAAGCCTGCAGCCGGAACAGAAACAGGCATAGATGCCTCTAAAACAAAAACCTTAGAGGACTTTATCTTGCACATATTTCCAGACAGTTTCTTTAAGGCTTTGGCAGAAAATGAAATCCTGCAAATTGTTATTTTCTCGCTGTTTTTTGGTGTTGCCCTCGGTTCTATTGGAGAAGTAGGAAAACGCTTAATTCATGTATTTGAAAACTTAGCAGAGGTCATTTTCAAAATGGTCAATTATGTGATGGAAGTAGCTCCATATGCCGTATTTGCAGCCATGACTACCGTGGTAGCTAATAAAGGTTTGAGTATCTTGATTAGCTACGGCTACTTAATGATCTGCTTTTTAGGAGGTTTATTATTCTTTACTGTCGTAATCCTATGGATCATTTGTTTAGCCAATGGAATTAAATACTGGAAGCTTTTAAAGGAGTTAAAAGAAGCTTTACTGATTTCCTTTTCAACGGCAAGTTCCGAGGCATCTTTTCCTCAAACGATTGCAGCCTTAGAGAAATTCGGTTGCAGCAGACGTATTGTTGGATTTGTATTACCCTTAGGATATAGCTTTAATCTGGATGGTTCGATGTTATATATGACATTTGCGACTGGATTTATTGCACAAGCTTATGGCGTTCACCTGAGTTTAGAGCAGCAAATCACCATGCTATTAACGTTAATGATTACGTCCAAAGGTATAGCTGGAGTACCACGTGCTTCTCTTGTCATCATTGCGGGCACCTTAACGATGTTCAATCTTCCGGCGGAAGGAATAGCCCTCTTATTAGGTGTCGATCCGTTTTTAGATATGGGTAGAACGGTCACATCTGTTGCAGGAAATGGAGTCGCAACCTGCGTGGTTTCGAAATGGGAAGGAGAATTTAATCCGCCTTTGGCTGATTAAAAGTCATTTGCACCGCTTTTCGAGCGGGGATAATAGAAGCCAAAAAAGTGATGACGATCACAACCGCGGCTGTCATCAAAAAATCAAACCATTCCATTTGAATGGGATATGAATCAATTAAAGCGTTCGGGATTCCTAAGGGTATAATTCCGAACGTTTGTTGTATCCAGCCTAGCGCAAAACCTAAAGCCATTCCCACTAAAGCACCCGAAAAGCTAATAAACAACCCGACTGAGAGAAAAATACGCAATAACTGCTGCTGTGTTATTCCCATCGCTAACAAGGTTCTTAAGTCTTTTCGCTTTTCAATAACTAATAGTGAGAGGGCGTAAAAAAGGGTAAAGGAGGCAATTCCCATGATAAATGCCATGAGAATAAACACAAATAACTTTTCGATTTTGATTGCCCGCAATAGAATGGCATGCTGTTGGTTACGGGTTTGAACCTGATAAGTAGAACCTAAAATGCTTTGAATCGCCTGTTGGACATCTATCTCATTTGCCCCTTCTTTTAACATCACATCTACTCTAGAGACCGAATTAGAATCAGCTAAAGTCAGCTCTCGCATCCAAGGCAGCGGGACAAGAATCATTTGATTATCAAATATTTGTTCCACTTGTAAAACGCCTGATGGGAAAAAGGTTTTTAAATTAGCCGCTTCCTCATTTACTTGAAATTTAGCTAAGGCCTTTTGGTTCGGATACCATACCTCCACTGGATGGAATACATCATCAAAATTCATCCCCATAGACATAAAAACTCCAGCTCCTACCATTCCAAAAGGATTTCCTTCATATTCCACCAAATAATCACCATCCACCACCTGCTCTTTTAATCGCCTCGATGAAATGAAAGAAGAATCAATCCCTTTTAAAGTCACCACCAATTGCTTCCCATTGTAGCGAATTAAAGCTTGGTCTTCTAAGATAGGCTGAACAGAACTGACTCCAGAAATTTTAGCCAGTTGATTAAATTGAGTAGAGGTCAATGAAAAACGTGTATCTGAAGCGGAAATAACAGTTAGATCTGGATCGAAAGTTTTGAACAAATTTTTCTGAAAATCCTCTAAACCATTAAAGACAGATAGAATAAGAACTAAAGCCATCACCTCCACTCCTACTCCGATCATCGAAATACGCGAAATTAAGGTGATAAAACTCGCCTTAAATGGGGAAAAAAAATACCTTTTCGCAACAAATAAGGAAATACTCATTTTAATCTATTTCATCAGTCACACGATTAGGAATATCGCCATCAGCAGGTGGGATAACCAAACCTTCAAATAAAGCTTCGATTTTAGCCGCATAGGCAGCCGTGTCATCTAAGAAGAATACTAAATTAGGAATCATACGTACTTGCTTTCGAATTCGATTGGCAAGCGCATTGCGAATGGCCTTGTTTGCGAGATCGACCTGATCCATCACCGCTTCCCGATCATCTATGAGCAAGAAACTGAGGTAACAACGCGCGACTGAAAGGTCTGGACTGATTTTCACTTCCGTCACGGTCACCATTCCATTTCCAAAAATCATTTTAAATTCTTTTTGAAAAATATCACTTAAATCCTTCTGTATTTGACGGCCAAATTTTTGCTGACGCTTCGTTTCCATGCTTGCTCTCTATTTTCAGGTCTTTTTATCTCAAAAAACACCCACAAATTTCATAATAATAATTGGAATCACCGTAATTTAGCGCTTCGTTTAGCCAAATATGTTACAATTTATTAAATCCAACAGCTTAATTTCCATTCTACTCTTTATTCTAATAGGGGTATTTTTTGCTTTTCTGCAGACTCAGCAGGGATTTAACTATTTTCCATGGGAAATAAAGAACTATTTAATTGGGCAAAAACTGAATCAAGGATTTCGATTGTATAAGGACATACGCGATAATACGGGTCCATTTGCCACTGGATTTTACCAGCTACTAGATATATTAAACATTCCTTTGTCCTCTAATTCTTACCTAGCCTTCGGACTCATTTCCATTCAGGCCTATATCTTTCATCAAACCATTTCAACCTTTGAACTAATGCCTAAACTAGGCGGATTAGCCTTTGGTATTTATCTATTACTGTTTCACCTGACAACAGAATTCTATGTCCCAGATCCGGCACTTTTAGGGCTGACCTTTTTATTACTCGCTTGGAAAGAGATTATTCAGCAACAAAAAACACTCTTAGTGAATGACCGCGTTTTTTTAGTTGGAATTTATATCGCCATTGCCACCTTATTATTCCCAGCTTATTTTTGGCTACTTCCTTGGGCATTACTCAGTTTATTGTTTTTCTCAGGCATTTCTATTCGACAAGTGATTTTAATTTTAATCGGATATATGATCGTTTTAACGATTACTTCGATTGTATTTTCCTTCAGGGGAAACCTTCCCTATTTACTACAAGTCTTTCAAAATTCAGCCTTTGAATTTCAATTAATCTCCATTGAAGAAGCAAAACAAGTTTTATTGTTTTACTCACCTGCCTTATTATTTGGGATCATTGGGTTGTATAAAGTAGTGGGAAATCCCAAAATTAGGGCACACGCTCAAAAGGTACAGCAGACCACCTTAATTTGGCTATTTTTCAGTTTGATTGCCATCACTAATTTCCCAGCCTATTACCGAGTAAACTTTGTCTTATTATT
The DNA here is from genome assembly GCA_947494535.1 of Cytophagaceae bacterium. Classification (GTDB taxonomy): domain Bacteria; phylum Bacteroidota; class Bacteroidia; order Cytophagales; family Spirosomataceae; genus Aquirufa. Next base: position 2,788 of record CANLVU010000059.1, on the reverse strand, counting down.
ACCTCCGTTAGCTTATCTAGGACTCAATCTCTTTTATTTAATTAAGAAAAATTGGCAAAGGGAGCTCATTTTATTGACTTTGGTGGGGTCAGTTGTACTTATTCATAGATTAGATTCTGTGGATAAACAACATCAAAGCATAATTCCGTTCAGTGGGCAAAAACTACTCATATTGGGCCCTGAAATAGAAGAATACCTGCACAATGAAATGGCAGGTCCATTTGTGAATTGGGATTTAGCTAAACCCCTACTAAATCAATTGGATTCCTATAAAAATGTGATTATCGTTCAGGAATACTTTGTGAAAGACCAACCGACTTACATTTACGATTCTGAAGGATATTTTACCAAAATTGAGCAATATATTCCCTCCATCACAGATCAATACAAGCTCGTGAGCCCTAAACTTTACAAAAAGAGATAGATTAGCAGCAAGAAATCTTGTTTACTCTGCCTTGGTGACGACCTCCTTCAAATGGAGTATCTAAAAACACCTGCAAACAAGCTTTTGCTTCCTCTAAAGAGATAAATCGTACAGGAAGACATAACACATTCGCATCATTGTGTTGACGAACCAAAGCAGCCACTTCTGTATTCCAAGCCAAACCAGCGCGTATACCTTGGTGCTTATTTGCCGTAATTGCCACGCCATTCGCACTTCCACATAATAATAAACCAAAACTAACCTCCCCTTTTTCTACCGCATCTGCCACAGGATGAGCAAAATCTGGATAATCCACGGAGTCAGCAGAATAGGTACCACAATCTTGTACAGAGATACCTTTGGCCTCTAAAAAAGCGATCAAATCATTTTTGTAATCAAAACCAGCGTGGTCACCGCCTACTGCGAAACTTAAGGGAGTATTCATGAAATTGTGATTTATTTTTTGCAAAGGTAAATGGTTTAGTCCTACATTTAGGAAACAAATAGTAAAAATATGACGGAGAAAAACTGGAAAGAGGAAGAAGAGAAAATCAAACAAGCTTTTGGCGACAAAACTTGGGCTCAGATTAAATCAGAGGAGTCTTGGCGAATTTTCAAGATTATGAGTGAGTTCGTGGAGGGCATCGATAAATTATCTAAAATCGGCCCATGTGTATCCATTTTTGGATCTGCTCGAACGAGCCCTGAAAACCCCTATTACAAGATAGCAGAGGAAATTGCGGCGAAATTAGTTCGCCACGGATACGGTGTCATCACAGGTGGAGGACCCGGAATTATGGAAGCGGGAAATAAAGGAGCTGCTAGCGAAAGAGGCCGTAGTGTAGGTCTGAATATCGAATTACCCTTTGAACAAACCCCCAATCCTTACATCGATTCAGACAAAAATATCAATTTCGACTTCTTTTTTGTGCGCAAAGTGATGTTTGTGAAGTATTCCCAAGGATTTATCATCATGCCGGGTGGATTCGGAACTTTAGATGAAATGTTCGAATCATTAACCTTGATTCAAACACATAAAATAGGCCGATTCCCTGTTGTATTGGTCGGAAAAGACTATTGGGGAGGATTAATCGATTGGATGAAAAAGACCATGGTGGCCGCAGGAAATATTCACGAAGAAGATTTGGAATTGTTTGCCCTAGTGGACACTCCTACAGAGGCTGTTCGCGTGATTGACGATTTCTATGCGAAGTACTTATTGAAACCTAATTTTTAACTTTTAGCGAAAAAGGTTTTAATATCTGCCAAAGACAAAGCATTCAACGTTAACTCCTTTAAAAGGCCCCCTTTTCGCCCCACTTTTACCCCCCATTCCATATCCTGTAAACCGGCTATGGCATGAGCATCTGGGTTAATGGAAACAAACACTCCTTTATCCATCGCCTCATAGATGTGACGCCAGTCCAAGTCCAATCGATACGGACTGGCATTTAATTCAATACTAACCCCATTCGCCATACAGGCATCTAAAATTTTAGACATCAACAAAGGAAACCCAGGTCTTGCCAGTAACAATCGACCCGTCGGATGTCCTAAAATAGAGGTATATGGATTTTCAATGGCTTTCATTACCCTAGGCATCGCTTTCTCTAAATCCATGGTTAAACCGGCATGAACGGAGGCCACCACATAATCAAAAGAGGATAAAACCGAGGCATCATAATCCAAACTACCATCTGGTAAGATATCTGCTTCGATCCCTTTTAATACCTTAAAATCAGTCCACTGTGCATTTAATTGATCTATTTCTTCGTGTTGACGAATCACATCTTCTTCTTTCAATCCACCTGCATAGGCGGCATATTTTGAGTGATCAGCGATGCCAAAATAGCTCAAACCTAAAGCACGGCAAGCTTCGGCCATTTCAGCCAATGTATTCTTACCATCCGAATAAGTAGAGTGATTGTGTAAACATCCACGTAAATCAGCATGTTGAATTAAGGCTTTATCCCCGTGTTTTGCATACCATTCAAATTCCTGTAAGCCTTCCCGCATCTCAGGAACGATATAGGGCAATTGTTGAGCTGTGTAGATCTCAGATTCTCCTTTTAACTCCTTACCGTCAAATCGCTCATAAAATTGAACCTGAGCTAAGTGATCTGGAGCCGCTGATAAAGCATATAATTTAGTTACAAATTCACTAGCTGAGGCAAAGTAAATTTCAATGGGAATCAAGTGTCCCTTCGCAAAACCTCTCCACGTAAACGGCGACGATTCTTTTATATCTTCTTCTAAGACTTCAACCGATTGCAATTGACCTGAAGCCCCAAACAAATCATCCGTCTCCACTAAAAAAACCAAGGAATTAATCACCTCACAATGGCGGCGCAATTCACCTGCGAT
>CANLVU010000058.1 GCA_947494535.1 Cytophagaceae bacterium | reverse complement strand
TCTTAATTCAACAATTAAATCAATCATCTGCTGCCATCGCGAAGATCCAAGATCCTACATCAGGCGTTTGGTATCAGTTACCGGGTTATCCAGGTAAAAAAGGTAACTATTTCGAAGCATCTGCGTCAAATATGTTCGTTTATGCCTTCGCTAAGGGGGTTAGAAAAGGGTATTTACCTGCTTCATTCCGCAAAAACGCGGAGAAAGGCTATGCAGGAATCCTGAAGGAATTCGTCACAAAAGATGCAGCGGGTTACCTTCATTTAGAGAAAACGGTCACTGTGGGTGGCTTAGGTGGAGTACCTTACCGCGATGGAACATATGACTATTACTTGAGTGAGCCATTGCGTACCGATGATTTAAAGGGCGTGGGTCCATTCATTTTGGCTTCATTAGAAATGGAAATCGCCAAAGAACTATCGATAGGCGCTGGCAAAAAAGTAGTCTTAGACTATTTCTTTAACCACGAGACAAAAAATGGCAATCGTTTCCACTACACTTGGGAAGATCGCAAAGACTCTGGTTTCAATCAATGGGGAATTCAATTCGAGCAGTTAGGAGCTACATTAGATACGCTAGGAGTCTCTCCTACCCGCGAAAACCTGAAAGGTGCGTCTGTTTACATCATCGTGGATCCAGATAGCTACAAAGAAACGGCAAAACCGAATTTCATGACAGCTAAAGCGGCAGATGAAATTGAGGCCTGGGTAAAAGCAGGTGGTAATTTGATCTTGCTAGCAAACGATACGACGAACTGCGAGATTCCACAATTTAATCTATTGTCCAAACGTTTCGGCATCGAATTCGTAGCTCCTAACCTAAATTTCGTTCAAGGACGCAATTGGGAGCAGGGTGCGGTGTTAATTCCGGCTGGCAACGAAGTTTTTGACCCCATTAAAAAGGTCTACATCAAAGAGATTACAACACTTAAGTTAAGCGGTAATGCTAAGCCATTAGTGAATCACCTAGGTCATGTGGTGATGGCAACCGCTAAAATAGGCAAAGGAAAAGTATTTGCGCTAGGTGATCCTTGGTTGTACACTGAGTATACGAATAACCGTAGAACGCCACTTGAATATGAGAATTTCTTAGCGGCGAAGAAGCTAGCGATGTACATGTTGCGCTAGTTTGCGCGGAAAATGAAAGCCTGTCATCTTTTCTAAGGTTTCTAAAGAAACCGAATAAGTCTGCCAGTTTTTATTCAAACCTCGTTCATTAGGAAATAATATACACCAGATTTTGTCTGGTGTATACACGACCTTCCAACAATAGGCGGGTACGATTACACCTGAGCCGAGACGACCTTTTGACCCTATTCCACCGGAATAAATTAAAAGTGTCAAGCCTCTCTTGACTGCTAATTTTCGGCAATATTCTTCTAAAAATTTAAAGGGTCCCCTATTTAGTTCTGGCGTCTGAGGAATCAAATTTGACATTAAAAATGTCTCCTCATTTAGGTATTCCGCTGAAGTCCGATCTTCCGAATTGCACAAATGACCTCGGTCAAATCCAGAATGTGAGTAATCCCTTTCGTCTACGATCTTAAATCCACGTGGAAAAGACTCATCTTGCATAAAACGATTCGATCGATCTACAGCCCCTACATCGCTAGCTTTTAACGTCCACCCCACCCAATTCGCTCGACCCTCTACTCCATTATAAGACATCACAAAGCCTTTTTTTACCGATAAATAATTGGTCTTTGAAGCAGTAGAGGCACCCGAAATATTGGGCACCCCTAGGGATAGAAATAAACTTAAAATAAGGTTTAATAGCATTATTTAGCTCTTTTTTCTAGATCAGCACGCGTGATATTCATCGTACGGCCCATCATCTTCGAACCACGATAAGATACGATGCGCATTAATTCAGCATCCTTAGGCACCGCTACTAAACCATCCGCAACCGGATAATGGTTATCTGGATATGAGTTATCGAAACTGTAATGGATCTTCAATCCGGAGATTTCATTCTTCAATTCCACGAACAATTCTCCTTTTGCATTCTTTGTCACGTTCACCATCGCCTCGTACATAGAAGGCGCATATTTCTTATCTGCTACGTCAAAACGCGCCATATGGTCTTCCACTCGGCCTATAAAATTATCCCAATTCTTGTTTTCATTCGGTGACCACAAGGACTCGGAAATAGCCAAAGCACGCGGCCACATCATATACTGTAAATGACGGTAATTGAACAATTGCTCTGACCACATATTCGCTTGGCCGCCCTTCACTAATTTCGCATCCACCCCATCAGGAACCGGATTAAAGGCATAAGAATCACTTAAGCGAACTGTTTTGTAAACTGGTGGCTCAATTGCGCGATCACCTTGCATTAAATCCACATACACCTGATTATTAGGCGTCATGACTACCTCGTGACCTAATTTAGCCGCTTCTACTCCACCTGCGATGCCACGCCAAGACATCACCGCTGTGGCCTTAGGCAACCCTCCCCCTTCTAAAATTTCATCCCAGCCTAACATACGTTTTCCTTTAGATGTAACAATCTTCTCTAAACGTTTCACAAAATACGCCTGCACCTCTTGCGAATTCTTCAATCCCTCACGCGCTCTCAAAGCCAAAATCTCGGGATTATTGTCCCAGTAGTTCTTAGGACACTCATCTCCGCCCATGTGTATGTATTCATACGGAAAAAGACTCGCCACCTCACCCATCACCTTATCTAAGAAAGTATATACTTTCTCATTTGCAGGACATAGCGTATTGTCTAATAATGCTTCTGGATGATCATGTGACCAATCGATGAATGGCTCACCAGAAATAACTTCATATTTATCCGCACCTGGCGTACAAGAAAGCTCAGGATAAGACGCAATCGCCGCCATCGAGTGACCTGGAACATCCACCTCTGGAACGATGTTCACAAAACGATCCTGTCCATATTTTACCAATTCCTTGATATCTTCTTGCGTATAAAAACCACCATACGTACGTGGTTCATTCGGTTCAGGCTTCGAAAAAGTAGTAAAACGACCTTCTTTCTTCACATTGAAGGCTCCTTTCTTCGTCAAATTAGGATACGATTTAATCTCAATTCTCCAGCCCTCATCATCCGTTAGGTGGAAGTGCAAGATGTTGTATTTGTATTCCACCATATCATCGATGAATTGCTTCACATCCTCTTTCGAGAAGAAGTGACGAGCGACATCGAACATTTGGCCACGCCAAGCGAAACGAGGCGTATCTGTAATTTGAGCAAAAGGAATCGTCCAATTAACTCCTTTAACGACCGTTTTAGATTCAATCTCTTTAGGTAATAACTGGACTAAGGTTTGGATTCCATAGAACAAACCCGCTGACTTATTCGCCTTGATCGTAACCCCTTTTGCATTTACCTGCAAATCATATCCCTCAGCACCTAATTTTGCATTGTTCACTAATTGCATCTGAATGGAAGCAGCTCCCGATGATTTAAGGGTAACCGCACGACCCGTTGCCTTTTTTAGTTTATTGACCAAAGTCGCATAGCCCACTTTTAATTGGGAATCAGACGGACCAGAAATCGAAATGGCAGCAGGTAAACTAAATTTCCCGGTTGGATAAACCGCCTCAGACGGAATGGGGATAATCGATGGTGTTTGTGCAAGTGAAATACTGGTTACACTTAAAAAAAAGAGGGTGAAAATTTTCTTCATCTGATAGGTTTTTGATTAGCTTAAAGTTCCACCTAAATGCAGAATATTCCAAATCGTTTTGTATTTTTGAAATACGAAGCATTATATACAAAACACAAAACCATGAATGAAACTGCCACGCTTGCTGCTCAGCAAGTGGAACTCACACACGCTATTGATACCGTTTGGGTGGCCCTATGCGCCGCTCTTATTTTCCAGATGGAAGGAGGATTTGCCCTTTTAGAAGCAGGATTCGTCCGTTCCAAAAATGCCATCAGTATTATTGCCAAAGTGATGATCGACATCATTTTTGGCGGAGTTGCTTTCTATTTAGTCGGATTTGGGATTGCCTATGGCAAATCCAATGGCTACTGGGCTTTTGATACCGGCATTATGGAGGGAGATTTAGGTCTAGGTTTGACCATCTCTAATTCACTTTTCTGGTTCATCCAAATGGGCTTTGCCGTAGCAGCCATATCTATTGTTTCTGGCGGTGTAGCGGAAAGAATGAAAATGTGGGCTTATGCTGTTTATGTAGTGATCTTCAGCGCCGTTTTATATCCATTAGCAGCCAATTGGGTTTGGAACCCGAACGGTTGGTTAGCCCTTCGCGGATTTAACGACTTTGCTGGTTCAGCTGCGATTCACGCCATGGGCGGTTTTGCAGCCTTAGCTGGCGCTATCGTTTTAGGACCCCGCTTAGGAAAATACAACGAAGATGGAACGGCTAATGCCATTCCAGGTCATAATTTAACCTTGTCAGCCGTAGGAGCTTTCATCCTTTGGTTCGGGTGGTTTGGTTTTAACCCGGGTTCAACTTTAGGAGCCGTGGGTAAATGGGATTTGATCGGTTCAGTAGCAACAAATACTTTCCTAGCTTCTGCAGCAGGCGGTATGGCAACCATGCTTTATACCTTCATGCGCTACAAGAAAGTGGATATCACCATGGTAATCAATGGTGTTTTGGCCGGTTTGGTGGCTATTACGGCAGGCTGTAACGTGGTTTCTGCGGATTCTGCCTTAATTATCGGTTTCATCGCGGGTACTATTGTGGATATCGCCGTGGTGGTTGTGGATAAAATGAAAGTAGATGATCCAGTGGGTGCTGTGGCGGTACATGGGGTGAACGGTTTCTTTGGAACGATTGCCGTGGGTCTATTCTCCCAAAAGAATGGTCTATTCATCACCGGCGAAAGCGCTCAATTTATTACGCAATTAATCGGAGTGTCAGTCATCAGTGTTTTCTCTTTTGTACTAACCTATGCCATCTTCATGACATTGAAAAAGACGATTGGAATTCGTTTAAGTCACAAAGCAGAATCGGCGGGTATTGATGCCGTTGAATTTGGGGTAGAAGCATACACAACTTTTGAATAATAGCTAAATAAACACGATATGAAAAAGGTAGAAGCCATTGTAAAACCATCGAAATTAAAAGCTATTCAGAAAGGCTTGATCGATGCCGACATTCCCTGTATGACCGTAGTTCCCGTTCGTGGAGCTGGTTTACAACAAGGATATTCAGAAATATACCGCGGTACGGAGAAGTCGATGATTTTATTGCCAAAGGTGATGATCATCTGCGTCGTCAGCGATGAGAACCTCGAAAAATGCATAGATGTCATCCTAGACAATGCCTCTGAAGGCAATGTGGGAGATGGCAAAATCTTCGTATATGATGTGCAGGATGCGATACGGATTAGGACGAGGACGAGGGGGATTGAGGCAATTCGATAAAATGCTTCGCATTTTATCGAATAGTAGAGTAGAGAGTATAGAGTAGAGATAATAGAGTAAAGAGAGGAGATATTAGATTAGAGAGAGGAGATAAGAGATAAAACAGAACCATCTCTACTCTCTACTCTATAATCTCTACTCTATTGTAGCTACAACGCGAAACCTCGTAAACATTTCCTCCGAATACCACCCAATCGTCCTCGTCTTCTTAATCATGGGCGCATGCTCCTTACTTTTATAGGCAAAAGCATCCAAGCTTTCTGAAGAATCCCAAAGACTTAGCGTCGCTTGTTCGATGAGGGGAAGTTCGCCTACGCCTTTGGCAAACAACAAACCAGCTCTATTTTCCAAGTATTTACTCGCGTGGGAGACATAGAACCAGAAAATAGGGGATTTATACCACACAATACTGGCGCGTGTCATCACTAAAAGCGGGCCATTTCCGGGATCTTCAACGATCGAAAAAGGATTCGATCCATTCCAAGTTCCATGACCTTTGATGGCAACGGCGTCATAGCCTTTTGTAGCAGACGAACGGGCGGAAAGACTAAGCCAACGTTCGTTCGTATTGAAAAAGTGATCAGAAGCGGCTTGATTATCGAATACGCCTAAGAAAGCATAAGTGGAAAAATCAGGCCAAACAGAAAAACCGTTTCCTGCTCCCACACCTAAGTGTTTAGCGAAAGAAAGGCCGTCTGATTGCCATTTTTGGACGAATGAGCGACCCATTTCTGCGAAGGCGAAGCGCTTGTTTGAGAAGCCTTCAAAGGATAAAAACCGAATAGAAATAATTTGTTCGCTCATTTTGTCAAATTTAGTCGTTTATTTGAACAATTAAAGCGTTAGCAGGGTTTAAAAGACATGAATAAAAAGGGATTTTATTTTAAGGAGTTCGAGGAGAAAAGCATCTCCCCTTTTGATAAGCTTTTCGGGATTTTCAAAGAATTAATCACACATACGTCGGGGGATTTTGATGAGGCAATCGAGTGGTTGCGCGAATTAGACAAGGAATACGAGCTGACGGATGAGAAATATACGATTGAGGATTTCATTGAGGATTTGAAGGCCAAAGGTTATATCCGGGAGGAAATCGATGAGAATGGTGGTTCTGGGATGGGGATTACGGCCAAAACAGAGCGGGCCATTCGCCAAACAGCGCTAGAGAATATTTTCGGAAACTTAAATAAAAGTGGAGCTGGCAATCACAAAACTAAGGCTTCTGGCCAAGGAGATGAAATGACTGGGGAATTTAGATCCTATCATTTTGGCGATAGTCTTGAGAAAATCTCCCTCACGGAGAGTCTAAAAAATGCCCAAATCAATAACGGTATAGGTGAATTCGAATTAACTGAGAATGATTTAGTCGTGGAAGACACGCAATACAAATCTCAGATGAGTACCGTGTTGATGATTGATATTAGCCACTCCATGATTCTGTATGGCGAGGATCGGATTACGCCGGCAAAGAAAGTGGCGATGGCTTTGGCAGAACTAATTACAACTCGTTATCCCAAAGATACCATTGATATTCTGGTCTTCGGAAACGATGCCTGGAGCATTTCGATAAAGGATATCCCCTATTTAAAAGTGGGGCCTTACCACACGAATACGGTGGCTGGGCTACAATTAGCGATGGATATTCTGCGCCGAAAAAGGAATACTAACAAACAGATCTTTATGATTACCGACGGAAAACCGAGCTGTGTTCGGGAAAAAGATGGTACGTATTACATGAATAGCAATGGCCTAGATCCTTATGTGACAGAGAAATGTTACACACAAGCAGCTCAGGCACGTAAATTACATATCCCCATTACCACGTTTATGATTGCCAGGGATTCCTACCTGCAGCAATTTGTGGACAAATTTACCGAAGCAAACCAGGGAAAAGCCTTTTATACGGGATTAAAGGGCTTAGGGGAAATGATTTTCCAAGATTACGAAACGAATAGAAAGAAAAGACTCAAATAAGATGATCAACAATTTAGGCGAATTAAAGGCCTCAGGCTACATAAGCAAATCAATTAAAGACGAATTAAGAGACAACTTGATTAAACACATGGAGGCGGGAACCACCGTTTTCGAAGGTGTACATGGTTTTGAAAACTCGGTTATTCCAGAACTAGAGCGCGCAATCTTGTCTCGCCATAATATCAATTTATTGGGTTTACGCGGTCAAGCGAAAACACGTTTGGCTCGTTTAATGATTAATCTATTAGACGAATACATCCCCTACGTGGCTGGTTCAGAGATCAACGATGATCCTTTAGCGCCTATTTCACGTTTTGCGATTGATTTAATTGCTTCACAAGGAGATGCGACGCCGATTGCCTGGTTGCACCGTTCCGATCGTTTTGCGGAGAAATTAGCAACGCCAGATGTGACAGTAGCCGATTTAATTGGTGATGTGGATCCGATCAAGGCTGCCAATTTGAAATTATCCTATGCGGATGACCGCGTGATTCACTTTGGGATGATCCCAAGAGCTAATCGCTGCATCTTCGTCATTAACGAGATTCCTGATTTGCAAGCGAGAATTCAGGTGGCTTTATTCAACATTTTACAAGAGGGCGATATCCAAATCCGTGGTTTCAAATTGCGTTTACCATTAGATCTTCAATTCATTTTCACAGCAAATCCGGAAGATTATACGAACAGAGGAAGTATTGTGACGCCATTGAAAGACCGTATTGGCTCTCAAATTTTAACGCATTATCCAGAAACCATCGCGATTGCGCGCAAAATTTCGTCCCAAGAAGCACGCATCAACGCAGCTCAATCGGATCGAGTTTATATCCCAAATTTAGCCTACGATTTATTAGAGCAAATCATATTCGAAGCACGAGAAAGTGAATATATCGATACCAAAAGTGGCATCAGCGCGCGTATGAGTATCTCCATGCTCGAAAGTTTAGTGAGCACATCCGAAAGACGTGCCTTACTAAATCGCGAGAAATCGACAACCGTACGTTTGGCAGACTTCATGGGAACCATCCCAGCGATCACGGGTAAAGTGGAATTAGTGTATGAAGGTGAACAAGAAGGCGCGGCATTCGTTGCCGAGCAATTGATCGGCTCCGCTATCAAATCATTCTTCCCAGGTTTATTCCCTAAGATCGAAAAGCTTTCCAAGAAGATCGAAGAAAGTCCTTATGCTACGTTAATGGAAGCTGTTTATTCGGAAGGTGGCATTGTATTGTATGACGAATGCAATGCGGCTGATTATGCTTCGACGTTAAATGAGATTAAGCCATTGAATGAATTGATTAAGAAATACCAGCCAGATTATGCAAAAGAGGATATCCTTTTCTTAAAGGAATTTGTGCTGTGGGCGCTGGCGGAGTATCAGAAATTGGGGAAGGAAAGACTGACTAATGGTTTTCAGTTTCGAGATTTGTTTTAAACTTTTGTAAAGCATAAAGAATAAAGCACAAATAATAAAGGTGGTATCTCCTTCGGCGATGCACTTATGAAATATTCAAAACATACCATAAAAAAAGAGAACGAAAATCGTTCTCTTTTTTTATTCCTACTTTATTCTTTATGCTCTATGCTTTATATCTCTACTCTATACTCTCCTCTCTCTAATCTGAGTCGACATAGTCGACTTACTCCCTTCGCCATTGGCGACTTCTAACTCCTCCACTAACTCAAATTCGCAATTTTCCTTTATCCATTCAACAGGGGTCATATTCGTCACTTCTTTAAAGGCGATATAAAAAGACGCCCTATTTTGAAATCCAGAATCAATGGCAATCCCTGAAATTGTTTTGTTCAAATGTGCATTATTCCTGAACAGCTCGGTCGCATATTCAATACGTAATTGATTACGAAGTTTAGGAAAAGGAATCTTGATCACTTTACTGAAACAATCTGTTACGGTTTTTTGGGGAATATTTAAACGGGTAACTATATCATGCTTCGAAAATCCTGGGGATAAATACGCTTTATCCTGATGTAAATAGTTCAATATTTTAGTAGCTTCATTAATAATAGCATCATCTGAAAACTCACTTTTTCCACCATTTTTAGAAAAATTGTTAACCAGTCGTAAATAAAATTTCAAATCCGATTTATTAAGATTTTCATTAAAATAGGATGGAATTAGTATAATCGAAATAGGCAGACCTAACGAAATGATTTCTCCTATATCAGACGTAATCAATTTGTCCCAATTAAAAATCTTAGGTAAAAAAAATAGTAATCGTGCCATCCAATTAAGGAATACAACAAACCCTAAAAAAAATATAGAATTGAAGGCTCTTTTGTTTACCAAATTCGTATTACGAATTAAGTGCCTAAATATATAAATGATTACTATACCACCTAAAAAAGAATTATAATATTCACTGATAGTCATGAAATAACGCCAGGGAACCAAAAAAAAGCTTTTATCCTCTAACGTACTAGTTGAATTTTCGAAAAGTAGAATTTTATCTGAAAGAGATAAATTCCAATAAGGTATAAAATTGATTAGAAAAAGAAAGAAAGGAACATATAATAACAAAATAATGGACTTCATTTTATTAAAATTACCAAAAACCCCAGTAATATAAAGAAGTGCAGAAGGCCCAACTAGAAATCCTAATAATCCATTAATCAATACCAGCCTCAAAATAAAAGGATAGTGTTCAAATGCTGAAATCGGAAAAGCTTCCGACATCAATCTTATTTGAAAGCATGAAAGAGCGATAATGGCATAAATAATACCCTTGTTATTTACTATATGATTTTTGAGCAAAATCAAAATCACAATACCAATAAGAATAAGATTTGCATTCAGCATATTCAAACGTTTTTAAGAAATATCATTTAGAACTAATCCCAGGTCAAACATAGTATATAAAAATATATTATAGACATCACACTAATCTACAGTTGTCAATAATTGTCTATTTCTAGACACAATCGCCCCTACTATCAAATTTAAAGGGCTCTACACTTTTCTACTTTTGATTTATAAAGTCAACAAGCTTATATATATCATCTAAATAATTGTGTCTTGAGGTTGCCATTTTTAGTGCTTACACTTCTATTTTGCGCCTTTGTTTCGTTTAGTCAACAGATTAAATTAAGCCAGGGCCTATCGATCACTACCTATGATTATATTAATAATCAAGGGCAGTCTGTTACCTCCTTGAAATCAGGTTCTGGGATTGCTTTCCAAATTTCTATACACAAACCTAAGCTCGTCGATATAGCGAAATACCAAGTTTCCCAAAAACCCTTTGCCATCTACTTAAGTAAAAATAAACTCCTGGCAAAGGCTTTTAGCTACATGAATTACGATGTAGGCGCCCAATTCAGCCAACTTAATGCAGTGGGAGACATTAATCCGACAGCTTTTTCGTATCAAACAGATTTCCTAGGGGTCTTCGGAAAACTAGGCGTTCGTGCTCCCCTGCCCTATCAATTCGCCATAAATCTTCAAGGGATTCTTAGCGTAAATAAACTTG
>CANLVU010000057.1 GCA_947494535.1 Cytophagaceae bacterium | reverse complement strand
GTGATTAATTTGTGAATGATGGGAAGCAAAAAAGCGGCAGTTTTGCCGGTTCCTGTCTGGGCTGAGGCTAAAATGTCGCGGCCCGCTAAAATGGGTTGTATAACTTGGGATTGCACCGGTGTAGCGGTCTTGTATCCCATTGAACTGATACCGTCTAATAGTTTTGGGCTGAGCCCGAGTTCTTCAAATGTCAAAATCTAGTTGTTTATGTTACCTCGGTAATGGAGGGCATTCTTTGGGTGAAGGTATGTGAAATATGATTTGGAATTGTGTCATTAAGACACGATCCGTTATGTAGGGTCTTTTAGCTGGAATTAACAATTTTGGGTTAAATACTTTATCCGTATTTGTACTAGCCAGTTGGGGGAAAATACTTGGGGTTAAATTAGTTAAGTACCCTAACTCAAAACCAAAGTCAATTTTATCATTGAATTTGTATCGTAAACCCAAATGAAGGGGAATGGCGATTCCAACGGATGGGACTACTTCAGCAGGATTCGTTATGGTTTCGGGAAAAGTGCTTAATGTAGGTAAAGACGGAGGAGTAGTGGTCGGTTTATTATAATAATTCAAGGTTTTAGGAGCACTTTTCAATCCTCCAGAATAGCCTGTACCATCTTCTCTTGCAATGCTTGGATTATTGGATACGACTGAAATTCCAAGTGAGATATAAGGTTTAATGGGACTTCTTTTTAGTACGTATTCGTCGTTTCCAAGGATTTCAAAAAGGCCTTTTGCGCTGATTTCGATGATATTATTGCTGGTTGAAAAAACCATGTTTTGCAAATTTAAATCCGTAGGTATTTTTGTGAATGATACCTCATCTCCCTTTAATTGAATGAAATTACCGCTAAAACGGTAACTGAATTTTTTGTGAAAATGACGGGTGAAACTCGCTCCTAAATTAAAAGAGGTTTTCGAATTGATCCAATTTGAAAAATAGCCTAAATCTTGACTTGAATAGATATATTGCGTACTTCCAGCGCCTAAGGTAATGGAATTATGTGCTTGAAAAGGGGCTCCTTTATATCCCTTTTGGCGCTTTTGTTTTTGAAACCACATTTGTTGTGCACTACTGGTAGGCTGATAGAGCAAAAAGGAAAGGAGAGACAACAAAAGTATTCGAATCATAATCAGTTAAATGCTAAGCTTTAAAACAAATATACTCATAATTCGATAAACGCTAAGGGCTTGCAATTATTTTGCTGAGCTTATTTGGAATATTTCTAGCTTGCTTCTGTCCTTAAGCTTAGGTAATTTTAACTATAATTCTGTAACCATGAAAAAAATCATACTCTTGTTGTCTTGGGCCGTTTTGGCTTCTTGTGGATCTAACTCCGAAGTGAGTATTCCCACGGAGGATTTAAATGAAGTATTGACGTGTATTGATACCAAAGGCTTAGTCTCAAAATACGGTGCTAAATCAGTCATTCTAGATACGGCCATTATTTCAGGAGATGATACGCTGAAAGGGGCCATCATTTTCCCCGGTACGGCTAAGCAGGCTACGGTGTATTTTCATGAAGGAAAAATATCTGATGTAAGTATTCAGGGGGAAAGTTCTGCATGGAAAACAGCTTCGGGTCTGTATTTAGGACTGCCTTTGCAAGAAGTGGAAAAATTGAATACAAAAAACTTTACTATCTCCGGTTTTGGTTGGGCACACGGTGGCGCGGTAGTATCTTGGGAGGGAGGTAAATTAGCCGGAGACAGTACGTTAACCCATTTAATTTCCTTCCGTAACAAACGCCAAAACATTTCAGTGGAAGAATTCACTAAAGTATCAGGCGAAGCGGAATTTGATGTGCGCCATCCTTCCATTCAGCAAATGAATCCCGTACTAGAGCAAATAACGATTTTGAAGCCCTATATTCCGACTAAAGAAGAGGGAAAAGGAATCGCTAAGAAGATTGAATCTAGTCAGATTCCTGTTCGCTAGGCTAGTTTAGGATTATTCTTGTGGCGGTCTGCATCGCGCTCCGTTTTCTTTAAGAGGTTCTGTTTCAGAGCCTCTTCTAAGTTAATGCCCGTTTGATTAGCCAGGCAGATCAACACGAAAAGTACGTCAGCCATTTCGTCGCCTAAGTCTTTGTTTTTATCAGATTCCTTCTCTGATTGTTCCCCATAACGACGTGCGATGATGCGAGCGACTTCGCCGACCTCTTCAGTTAGCATGGCCATGTTGGTTAATTCGCTAAAATAGCGAACGCCCACGGTCTTTATCCACTCATCTACTTGTTGTTGTGCGTTTGAAATCGTCATAATTAGGGATTTTTAGAGTCGATGATAAGGGTAACGGGTCCGTCGTTTGTTAAATTGATTTGCATATCTGCCCCGAAGACACCAGTTTGTATTTTTTGGCCTGTATTTTCTTCCAAAGTTTTAATCATCAATTCATAGAGAGGAATCGACTGCTCTGGTCTAGCCGCTTCAAGAAAACTAGGCCGATTACCCTTGCGAGTCGCGGCATTAAGCGTAAACTGACTGACTAATAACAGCTCCCCATTAATGGCCTGTAGATCTAGATTCATTTTACCCTCCATATCAGAGAATATACGTAATCCAGCTATTTTGCTCGCTAAATAAGCTACATCTTCCGGTGTGTCATCGACATGAATACCCAGCAAAACCACAAAACCCTGTTGAATGGAGGCCTTCAATGCATTATCAATATGCAAAGTAGCTTGACTAACGCGTTGAATAACGGCAATCATATTTACAAGAGTAGGTAAACGATCAAGAAATAAACCCCATAGCCTAGAATGTCGTTCGTAGTGGTGATGAAGGGGCCACTTGCCACCGCTGGATTAATCTTCATTTGATTTAAAACCAATGGAGTGATGGTCCCCATTAAACTAGCTAACATAACCACTGCGAATAGCGAGATGGAAACCGTCATGGATAACATGATTTGGCCTGAATCGACTAATAGAGAACAGCCGAATGCAAAAATTGCCGCAATGACAGCGTTGATTAAAGCAACTAAAATGACTTTTTGTAGACGTTTCCAAAGCGTCGTATCTAAACCACTTTTATCTGCTAAAGACTGTACAATTAGCGAAGAAGATTGAATACCTACATTTCCACCCGTGGAACCAATCAAAGGAATGAAGGCAGAAATGGCAGGTAAAAGAGAGATCGTATCGTCGAATCGATCGATGATTTTGGCAGCCAAAAAACTACCCACCATCCCACCAATCAACCAAGGCAAACGTGAACGAACTAATAACCAAACAGAGTCATCTTCCTCTACGTCTTCCGAGATACCGGCCATGACCTGAATATCCTCCTGTGCGGATTCCGTGATGAAATCGACCACGTCATCGATGGTGATTCGGCCTAATAAACGCCCTTGAATATTAATGACTGGAATCGCTTCTAAGTCGTATTTCTGCATTAAATCGGCTACTTCTTCGCCAGAGGCGTAGGTCTGAACCGAAACAATTTCATCTGCATCGTATACGTCTGCGATTTTAGAACCGCGCTTCGCTAAAATGATTTTCTTTAAGGAAACCGTGCCTAACAAAAGTCCGTCGTCATCGATAACATAAACCGAATATACTTTTTCCACATCCTCTGCCTGCTTGCGGATTTCCTCCACACATTCGGTTACGGTTTGGGAAATATTAATCTTAATTAACTCTTTCTGCATTAAACCGCCTGCGCAGTCTTCGTCGTAATGCATTAAGTCAATGATGAAACGAGCTTGTTCGCGATCTTTCAGGAGTGCAATCACTTCCTCGCGTACCTTGACAGGTTGTTCATTCAGAATATCTACCGCATCATCGGAATCGATCACGTTGATATATTGTGCGATTTCCTTGGAAGTGAAGTTCTTTAAGAATTTTTTGCGGTCATCTGAATCTAGGGTAGAGATGATTTCTGCCGCTAGTTTAGTATCGATTAACAGAACTAGGTATTTCGCCTCTTCTGTGGTCAATTCAATTAAAATACTGGTAATATCAGCCGGAAATAGTTCATCTAGCTTCAATAAAATCTCCTCATTCGCCTGATTTTCGATCATCAAGCGGATGTCCTCTATGAACTCTTTCGTTAGTTCAAACGGAAGGTGTTGTGGGTTGACTACTTCCATGGTTTGAGGTGATTTTTAAATTAAACAGTGCAAATTACTAAAATTAGATCGATTAAGCGCCTAGGTAGCCATTATCTTTCCATAAATTGGTTAATTCAGTGAATTCGGGAACCCCTAATTGTTCGGCTCTTTTGGATAGGAGCGGATGATCAGGTAATTGCATGGCTCTTAGCGCATTACGTAAGGTTTTACGCCTTTGGTTGAAGGCCATTTTCACTAAAGACTTGAATTTAGCCGGATCACATTCGAGTTTTTTATCCCAGTTCCTCACGAGGCGAATGACGCCTGAGTTGACTTTGGGAGGTGGAGTAAATACCTCGGGCCCTAAACTGAACAGGTATTCGATATCGTAGTAGGCCTGCAAGAGAACACTCAAAATGCCGTAATCCTTATTGCCTGGTTTAGCGGCTAAACGGACGGCTACTTCTTTTTGTAGCATTCCCACCACCTCGACGCATTGGTCTTTGTATTCTAAAACACGGAAAAAGATTTGCGTGGAGATGAAATAGGGGAAATTTCCAACGATAGCGAATTTCTCTTCTCCAAAGATGTTTTCCAAAGGATAACGCAAGAAGTCCCCATCGATTAATCGCGGACCCGTAAACTCCAAGTAGTTCTTGCGCAAGTAATCCACGGACTCTTTATCGATTTCGATGAGGGAGGTTTCGTATTCGGTTTTTTTGACCAAAAACTGTGTCAACACACCCATTCCCGGACCAATCTCCAACACTTTCGTATAGGCGCCAGCAGGCTTCAAGCCATCTACGATTCGCTTTGCCGCGTCTAAATCATTTAAAAAATGTTGTCCTAAACTCTTTTTTGCTCTTACTTGCACCGGGTCTCTGGGGTTTAAGGAGTAAAATTAAGCCCTTTTTTGTACATTTAAGCAAAATTTTCGATTAAAGGCATGGAGGACAAGCAGGCCCTGATTAAAACATTGGATTCCCTGAAACTATTTGGCATCGTTATGGCGCTCGATGGCACCATCACGCATGCGAATGCCTACACGCATCAGTTACTAGGATATAAGCCGGAAGAATTAAATGGTCAGGACTTCTTTACGACGCTTGTCCCAGACGGAGAAAGTGAAATCCGTAGAACTTCTTTCGATAAAGCTATTCAAACCGGTGGTCTTTTCGAAGAGCGGGAACGTAATTACAAAACGAAATCAGGATCCATCAAATGGGTAGAAGTGGCTTCTACCGTCGTGAGTGATAATTTCCTGAGCATCATAGGGGAGGACGTCAGCGAGAAAAAGAAAGTATCTGAGGCCCTTACTCGTTCCAATGCCCAATTACAAGACTTAATTAATAATACGACCGACCTGATCCAGATTACTGGTGTAACCGGTCGATTCCTGTTCGTGAACCGTGCCTGGCTAGAGACCATGGGGTATAGCGAGGAGGAAGCGAAAGATTTAAAGATTCAGGATGTGCTGCATCCGGAGTTTGCGCATTTGACGGAAGCACAATTTGATACCTTAGCGAAAGGGGAAGATATTCCCGAGTTTACCGCGGTATTTAGGCGTAAAGATGGACGTCGTTTGTACGTTTCTGGTTCAGTGACTTGCCGTTTTGAACGTGGGGTCCCTACCGCTTATCGCTGTATCCTCCACAACTCTACAGCAAAAGTACGGGCGGAGCGTGCGAATAAATTGTTCTCCTCTATTTCCCAGGTAGCTATCAATTCCTCGAATCTGGATGATTTGTTTGTGAATATTCACAAGCAATTAGGTGAGGTAATTGACGTAAAGAACTTCTTTATTGCCCAATACGATCCGGGCAAGAGCTTTATTTATTTTCCTTATTACATCGATGAATACTTTAATTCCCGGGTGCACTTTACGAAGCGTCGTTTAGGGAATGGGTTGACGGAATATGCCTTGATGGCAAATAAGCCGCTTATTTTACATGATGATGAGATCCACCAGTTAGCAGCGGAAAAGAAGATTTACCTCTATGGTGTGGTTCCCAAAGTTATGCTCTGTGTTCCCCTCCGCATCGGTGATCGGGTGACGGGTATTATTGGGGTGAAATCCTATGAGCGCGCGAATAAATACGAGAACCGAGATTTAGAATTATTAGACTTTATATCGGGGCAAGTGGCGATTGCAATTTCAAGGAAGCAGGCGGAAGAGGCTTTGGGAAGAGAAACAGCTCGATTAAATGCTATTTTCGATAGTTCATCCCACTTAATGTGGTCCGTGAATAAGCGTTTAATGTTAATGAGTTTTAACCACGATTATTCCGATTTATTAGAGCAAGAGCTGGGTATGAAACCTCAATTAAACATTAGCTCGGAGACGATGGGCTTTAAGCTGATGTCTCTAGAGGAGCGAAAAGTGCTGGAGGAGCATTATAAATTAGCTTTCAAGGGGGCTAAGCAGCATTTTGAATTACGCATTCATAAGAAAGATGACTCCGATCGTTGGTTAGAAGTCTATTTGAATCCCATTTTAGATCAAGGGATCATTTCTGAGGTTTCGGGTATTGCTCGGGACATTACGGAGTTGAAGAAGTACCAAATTGAACTCGTCGAGGCACGCGAACAAGCGGAGCACTCGTTGCAGGTGAAGGAACAGTTTTTGGCGAATATGTCGCACGAAATTCGGACGCCGATGAACGGGGTCATTGGAATGGTGGACTTGCTTTGCGATACACCGCTAGAGGAAGAACAAAGAGATTATTTACTAACGATACGCAAGTCTTCGGAGACGCTATTGCATATTTTGAATGACATTTTGGATTTGGCCAAAATCGAAGCCGGCAAGATGGTCTTACATCCTACGGATATTCTGTTAGAAGATGTGTTCGATCGTTTAATGGCCTTATTTACGCCATTAGCGCATCAGAAAGGGAATAAAGTTTCCTATAAATTAGATGAAAAAGTGCCCGCGTATGTGAAGGCTGACGAGACGCGCTTACTGCAGATTCTATCAAATCTTACATCGAATGCGTTGAAATTTACAGAGAATGGTTCGGTTAAGATTTCGGTGAAAACTCTATCACTATCTTCAGATGCGACGGAATTAGAAGTGCGGGTGACTGATACCGGAATCGGTATAGGTCCTTCCGATTTGGTAAAACTTTTCAACGCCTTCCAACAAGTCGATAATTCCACTTCGAAGAACTACGGCGGCACAGGATTAGGTTTAGCCATTTCACGGGAATTCTGTAAGATGATGGACGGTGATATCTGGGTGGAGTCTGAAGAAGGGAAGGGGAGTACGTTTTGGTTTAGGATTAAACTCGCGATCGGGGATTCTGCGTTAGCGGCCAAAACGAAGAAAGACGAGAAACTTTCCATTTCAGGGACTTTACATTCCGTACATGCGCGTGTCTTGTTAGTTGACGATAATGCCACGAATCGCAAGGTAGCAAGTCAGATTTTGATGAAGGCGGGTTGTGAGGTTTTGATGGCTTCCAGCGGCCAGGAAGCAGTTAGCGTATTACAAAAGGATTCGAATTTTGATTTAGTGTTGATGGATATCCAAATGCCAGAAATGGATGGGATGGAAACAACTCGTCGCCTGAAAGCATTGAATTTAGACTTTTTACCACCTATCGTGGCGATGACGGCCTATGCGATGAAGGAGGATCGTGAACGTTTTCTAGCGGCTGGAATGGATGATTACTTAGCTAAACCGATTCGAGCGCAGCAAATCATTGCGATGGTTTCTCGCTGGGTGTCTTCAGGTCATAGTACGGTTACCGAGTCTTTAGTGGCGGTTGATTTTGTGGTGGATGAAGAGGTATTAGCCTCGCTTTCTGATGCAGTGGGCGGAGATCCCGCCTTTGTGCAAAGCATGTTAGAAGAGTTTATTGTGGAGGCCAAAGAACAAATTGCCACTGCTATTTCCTCTCACGCTGCAGGTAGCTGCAAAGGTGTTCAATCGGAACTGCACACCTTGAAAGGAAATTCAGGAACATTAGGTGCGGCTCAGGTACATTCGATCTGTGAAAAGATTGAGATGAAGGCCAAAGTCTGCGATTTCACCGAATTCGCCACTGAGATCGTTGATCTGCAAATTGCTTTAAAGAATTTCGAAGACGCGATTAAAGCCAAATTCGCCTAATATGCGCCATTTTGGCGTGTTTTACTCCAGATGCGCGTGCGTTTTAATGTCATTTTTTCCGAATTATTCGATTGGATATTCATTTGCTAGGTAGGCAGAAAACCTAGCCGATATGAACCCAAATAATTACACTTCTCAAGCTGGAATAATTATTCAAAATGCGATGGAAATTGCGAGCCAGAATGGCCAGCAAGCCATCGAAACGGGTCACCTTTTGCAAGCCATCTTGCAAGACGACACCCAAACATCCGCCTTTTTACTCAAGAAAAATGGCGTGTCTGTTCTACAAATTCAAGAGAAATTACAATCCACCCTTTCTTCTTACCCCAAAGTGTCAGGCGAACAGCCTTATGCAAGTAATGCTTTACAGCAGGTATTGACGAAAGCGGAGGCTTTGAAATCGGAATTTGGAGATTCGTATGTCAGTGTAGAGATTTTATTTCTCGCCTTAATCGAATCCAAAGATGCCGTCGCAGACCTATTAAAGTCGCTAGGCATCAATAGTGCAAATTTTAAGAAATCCATCATCGAGTTAAGAGGAAATAGAAAAGTGAACGATCCACACGCAGAAGGTACTTACCAGTCTTTGGAAAAATACGGTAAGAATTTAAATGAATTAGCGAAAGCCGGAAAAATCGATCCGGTCATCGGCCGCGACGAAGAAATTCGCCGGGTCTTGCAGATTTTATCCCGCAGAACGAAGAACAACCCCATCTTGTTAGGCGAACCAGGGGTAGGTAAAACTGCCATCGTGGAAGGCTTAGCCCAACGTATCGTATCAGGTGACGTACCAGAAAACTTGAAATCCAAGATCGTGATGTCACTCGATATGGGACTTTTAGTCGCGGGAGCGAAGTACAAAGGGGAATTTGAGGAGCGTTTAAAGGCGGTCATCAAAGAGGTAACCGATTCCGATGGAGAAATCGTCTTGTTCATCGATGAGATCCACACCTTGATAGGTGCGGGCGGCGGAGGCGAAGGTGCGATGGATGCCGCGAACTTGTTAAAACCTGCCTTAGCGCGTGGTGAATTGCACGCGATCGGTGCTACGACGTTGAAAGAATACCAAAAGTACATCGAGAAAGACAAAGCCCTCGAGCGCCGTTTCCAATCCGTTTTAGTGGAAGAACCCGATGTCGCAGATGCCATTTCCATTCTTCGTGGGATCAAGGATAAATACGAATTGCACCATGGTGTACGGATTCAAGATGATGCGGTGATCGCAGCGGTAGAATTATCGAACCGCTACATTTCGGATCGTTTCTTGCCCGATAAGGCGATTGATTTAATGGATGAGGCAGCTGCCAAAATGCGTTTGGAGATCGACTCCGTACCTGAGGAAATCGATGATATTCAGCGCAAGATTATGCAGCTGGAGATCGAGCGAGAGGCGATTCGTAGAGAGAATAACAAAGAGAAAGAGACAATTTTAACGCGTGATTTAGCGGATTTATCGGAGAAAAGAGATGCCTTGAAGGCCAAATGGCAAGCAGAGAAATCTGTTCTCGATGCAGTTCGTGCCGAAAAAGAGACGATCGATCGCTTAAAGCTAGAAGCAGAACAAGCGGAACGCCAAGGCGATTACGGTAAAGTAGCTGAGATCCGCTACGGTCGTTTAGTCGAGTCGGAACAGAAATTAAAGGATATGCAGGCACAACCTGCGGGTGAAAATTCGATGTTGCAGGAGGAAGTGACTGCCGAAAATGTCGCCGAGGTAGTCGCGAAGTGGACCGGAATTCCAGTGAGCCGTATGTTGCAAACGGAGGTGGAGAAATTATTGCATTTGGAAGATGAACTGCACAAACGCGTGGCGGGTCAGGATCAAGCGATTGAAATGGTTTCGGATGCGGTTCGCCGCTCTCGTGCGGGATTGCAAGATCCGAAGCGACCAATCGGTTCGTTCATCTTCTTAGGTACGACCGGGGTGGGGAAGACGGAATTAGCCAAGACTTTGGCCTCCTACCTATTCAACGATGAGAATGCGATGATCCGAATCGACATGTCAGAATACCAGGAACGCCACGCGGTAAGCCGCTTAGTGGGAGCGCCTCCGGGATACGTGGGCTACGATGAGGGTGGACAATTAACGGAAGCCGTGCGTCGCAAACCTTACTCGGTCGTGTTATTAGATGAGATTGAAAAGGCGCATCCGGACGTTTGGAACATCTTATTGCAGGTATTAGACGAGGGTCGATTAACCGATAACAAGGGTCGCACGGCGAACTTCAAAAATACGATCATCATTATGACTTCTAACATCGGTAGTCACTTGATTCAAGAGAAAATGGCACAAATGGAAGGCTGGAATAATGCCTTGATTTTAGAGGAAACCAAAGAGGAAGTAATGACTTTACTGAAACAAGTAGTCCGTCCAGAATTCTTGAATCGTGTCGATGAGGTCGTATTGTTTGAACCATTGACCTTAGAACATGCCCGCAAAATTTTAGCGATTCAGTTTAAAGAAGTTCAGAGGCGTTTAGCGGAACAAAATATCACCTTAGAAGCTTCCGAGGAAGCCTTGAATAAACTCGCAAATGATGGGTATGATCCTAATTATGGCGGTCGTCCGATGAAGCGCGTGCTTCAAAAAGCGGTGCTGAATGAGTTATCTAAGGCTATTTTATCTGACAAAATCGTGAAAGATTCTGCGGTGATGATGGAGTTGGATGCGAAGGGGGAGTTGACTTTTGAGAATATTATCGTTGAGGTTTAAGAGTAGAGAGAGGAGAGTATAGAGTAGAGATGGTAGATTTTAGAGAGGAGAGAAGTTTATCTCTTCTCTCTACTCTATTATCTCTAATCTATATT
>CANLVU010000056.1 GCA_947494535.1 Cytophagaceae bacterium | reverse complement strand
TGGCCATAGTATGGGTGGGCAGCTTGTGGGGCTAATGGATAATTATGATAAAATAGACACGCTCATTCTTATTGCGTCCTCTACCGGATACTGGAAAGATATGAGCAGCCCATTTAAGTGGCTTATGCCGCCATTATGGTTTTTATTGATTCCGAGCGTAGTAGCTTTTTATGGCTATGCAAATGCAAAAAAATTAGGCCAAGGAGAAAATTTACCTAAAGGAGTTGCTTTACAATGGCGTGACTGGTGCATTAATCCGAGCTATTTTGATGAACATTTTAAAAAATCAAATACGGAATTATTTTATGACAAGTTTCAAATTCCTATAAAGTCTATTCAAATTCAAGATGACCCTATTGCAAATAAAATCACAGCAAATAAGTTAATAGGCTATTATAAAAATGCTAAAATCGAAGTTGAAGAAATAAACCCCCAAACAATGGGAGTAAAAAAAATTGGACATACTGGTTTTTTTTCAAGAAAATTCAAGGACACACTTTGGAATAGGTTAAAAGGAGATATTGAAAATAGAAACCTGATTTAATTCACTATTAGGTGTTTAACTGTTTTTAAATATCGAAAACGGCTGCAACATTCCTCCTATTAAGGGAGCACACAGGAAAGTCATCAGAAATGGTGACTTTTTCCGTTTAAAACACATTTTTATTTCCCCTATTAATCGATTTTTATGGTTCGACCCCAGTAATGGGTTTAGAGTTTTTTGGACATATTTCATCAGGGGTTTTACCTGAAAATTTCTGTTTTTGCCAATTGTTGGTTTTAATCGGTATTTTTTGTTGGCTAATAATATGTAAATTTCGATCCAAACGAACCGCGAAATGAATCACGATGGTTTACCCCAATTGGGGTATTTTGTATATGAAGTATATAACGCTAAACTAAACTTTTGATGAAAAAAGTCTTATTCCTTATTGGGTGTATTATTGCCCAATTCTCAGCTAAGGCTGATGTTCAATTACCTGCTATCATTGGCGACCACATGGTTTTGCAACAAAAAAGTAAAGTGAAATTATGGGGATGGACAACGAATCCCAATGAAACAGTTCAGGTAAAAGTTTCTTGGGACACAACACATTACAAAGTCAATGCAAAATATGGTCACTGGATGATAGAAGTAAACACTCCAGCAGCTTCCGAAAATCAAAGCATCAGCGTTTATGGCACGAATAATACCATTCAAATCTCAGATGTACTCATCGGCGAAGTGTGGGTATTTTCAGGACAAAGCAATATGGAATGGAGTGGTGATCAAAATTTGCAAGAAACGTTGGATGAAATGCCCAATGCAACAAATAAGCGTATTCGGTTCTTTTATATTCCAAAAGCGACTGCAGATTTTCCCCAAGAAGATGTTCGGGCAAAATGGGTAGTTTGTAATCCTGAAGCGATGAAATCATTTTCTGCTATCGGATATTTTTTTGGTAAAAAACTCAACGAAAAATTAGGCGTACCGATGGGTTTGATTAATTCGAATTGGGGCGGAACTCCAGCAGAGGTTTGGGTTCCCCAAGATAAGGTTATAAGTAATCCAACTTTGGCCAATGCAGCTAAGAAATTACAAACCTATGAATGGTGGTCTAGCCGTGCAGGTGACAATTACAATGCCATGATCGCACCTATTTTGAATTATCAAATTGCAGGAGTATTATGGTACCAAGGGGAAAGTAATGTAAGTCAGTATTCCACGTACACAGAATTAATGAATGAATTAATTCTTTCTTGGAGAGCAGGATTCAAGAAAAACGTTCCTTTTTACTTTGCACAAATTGCTCCATTTGATAAATACCCAAGCAATTTTGGTGCTAAATTAAGAGAAGCTCAAACAAAAAATTTAGCCCTTGAAAATACGGCAATGGTTGTTCTGACCGATTTAGTACCAGATGTTAGCAATATTCATCCTACTCAAAAAATTGAAGTAGCAAATCGTTTTGCCAATATAGCGTTAGTTAAAAATTATGGACAAGATGTTGGCCCTATTTTTTATCCCAAATATGATCGTTTAAAAATCGAAAAAAATAAAATCAGAATTTATTTCAGAGAAATAGGAAGTAAGTTAGTTACGAAAGATGGTGCAGAACCTAGTCATTTAATGATTGCCGGGGAAGATCAGATATTTTATCCTGCAAAAGGAAAAATAATAGACGGAACCACCTTGGTCGTTTCTTCAGATCAAGTACCCAATCCCGTAGCTGTACGATTTGCTTTTAATAATACCGATATGCCTAATTTATTTACCAAAGAAGGCTTACCTGTTAATTTATTCAGAACCGATAATTGGGATAACTAATTTCATTCCGGAATGACAAAATGCTTTCAATTTGAACAAAGAAAACGGCTGAAACATTTCACCTAGTAAGGGGAGCACGAAAGAAAAGCCTTGCATTTTGCAGGGCTTTTCTTTGTCTATTAGTGGGGTAGTCTATTTGTATTTTTGGGTTTAGGCAAAGAGGCCAAATCATATTTTTCGGGCATTAAAAAACTCATTGCCACCAAAGATATAACCTGCTAACTTTTTAAATCTACTGCTCAAAACTTGAATTGATGGGACGAAGTAGTTCATTTACTTTTCAAATTCAATGTAATGCTCCGACGCATATTCATCATCCCCGGGTTTAATTCTTTTTACAAAAAAACGTGCACGCTTCCCAAGTTTAACGGAGGTGTGTTTTTCTTTGATATCATTGGGGTCATTTAATGGTTGTAATGAAGGGTACCATAAAATATATCCTGGTTTCTGAAAAACCAATTCTGGCTTTGACCAATCTTGGCTATTTGATCCAGTACCCAAATCTTTATGTTTATTAAATGAAATATAGATCTTATCGCCTTGCCATGATTTCCCTTCCACTTTCCCCATCATCATTACCCAGCAATTCAAATAAGTATTCCAACTAACAGATGGCCCCCAATGAAATCCACCTGTTGGAGAAGAAGCGCCACCGCCACCTTCATTGATTGGAATTTGTAAAGAACGAACAGGAACCCCATAACTATCGTAAGCAATAGAGAATGATTTTCCATCCCATCTTTTTGCTTTTCCAACTGGATTATCTAGGTCTTTCAAAGCGATACGCGCGATACTTATACATTGACCACTCCACTCTTTTTGAACGTTAAAAGTTTTTTCATCATACACGCCAGGATAACCATACTCTCCATAAAATAAATACAAATAGTCGCCACTCGCTACAGCAGACGGGTCTCCCACACCACCCGCAAAAGTATTTGAAGTATTAAATGGCTTTCTAATCATCCTTGGGTCATAATCCTCAATAAAAATACCTCTGTTATCCCAGCTTTTACCTCCATCTATGGATTTCATCACACCAATTCTACAAACAGCTGCAGGGCTTTCTGGACCAGTCAAACCTTGTGGCCAAAGTACATTTCTATATCCCTCTTTGGTAACTGAATCGTATGGTAAGGTGCTTGGATAATTTTCGTTATGGTAAATGCCATATAATGTTTTACCACTTTTATCTTTAGAATCTTGGTAAACAGTTTCAAACCAAACAGCTCCATGCAAGCCTTTCTGTCCTGTAGGTACATTGCTAGGCATACTAGGGTTAAAGAACTTGCTAGCAGGGTTTTTAAAAACAACTTCTGCATTTTCTCCATCTGAATACTTTAAATCTCTTGCATAACCCCACAATGGGTCTTCGCCATATTTTCCAGGGAAGATTCTAAATGTATCGCCAATCCAAACTTCTGCCATATTACAATCCACAAACGAATTGAATGTAATTTTGGGAGCAGGGATTAATTTAAACTTTGGAGTAGAGTCTACTTTTTGAGTTATATCCAACTTAGGTGAAGATAGTAACCCTATAATAATGGAGAACCAAGAAAATAAAATTAGTAAAGGCATTCTATTTCAATTTATTGTGAGTCATTAAGTTAGTATAAATTTAAACAAATAATAGTATTCACAAATACTAGTTTAAGCACTTTCATTCAATTTAAAGGGGTTAATTTGTAAATTCTGCATTTTTAAGCAGCATCTTTCGTTAGTAAGGGGAGCCCTATTGGAGAAGCCATCCGTCAGGTGACGGATAGCTTTTTCTTTGGCTATCACAGAATTAGGCTAGTTGCATCTTTTGTTATATTTATGAAAAATTTATTCTTTGCAATAGGATCTATTCACTTTTGCATATCCTCAAATGCACAATCATTTTAAATCAAATAGTGTTTTATGAGATTCTTGATATTGTTGTCAGTGTTTTTTTTCTCGTTTGTCAAGGCCAACCGGACAGAACAGCCTATTCCTGAGGCTTACAGAATAATAAAGTCTATTACATATAATAATATTAATGTTGATGTTGTCATTGACAAACCAGCGTTAAATGAAGTTGATGTCTTGCTAGTATTTCACGGTACGGTTATGTATGATAATGGCATAATGACTGCAGCCAATACAACACTTGACAAATTCAAGGGTATTTTAGACAGAAAGGATATGATGATTGTAAGTGTAGCCTATCCTCAAGAAAATGTTTTATTTGGCGACAATATTGTTCAAGGCGAAGCTGCTTTGTTATGGGTGAAAAATAATGCAAATAGAGAATTGGGAATAATAGTAAAAAAGGTATTCTTAGGCGGACATTCTCAAGGAGGCTATATGGCAACAAGACTTAATACAATGCATCAAACAAATGGAGTAATTGCTAATGCCCCAGGACCATTAAACCTTGTTTATAGGTGTCAATTAGAAGAAAACGGACAAATCCAATCTAGTGCTGACTGTACCAAACTTAAAAATGTATATGGGACAACCACAAGCAACCCCAATGCCTACTTTAAAAAGTCGTTACTTAATTTCACTAATGGATTCAAGTCTGACATTTTATTTGTGCAAGGATTAAATGACGCACCAATTCAATTGTATTCTTGGCCAACTTTTAAAAGGGATGTATCAAGTTGTACAAATTGTCAAAATAGTCAGTTTGTTGAGATTGTTGGTGGCAAGCACGTCTCTCTATTTGAAAGCCCAACTGCAAAGATTGAATTTAATAAGTTTATAAATAGCCATTAATGATAAAGCCAACCGTTACAGACATTTGGTAAAAAAGCGGGTATAATTCTTATGTTTGATGCATGGATACAATTGAAATAGTTAACTACGAATCGGCTTATAAGCACGTATTTAGGGATTTAAATGTTGAATGGATTTCTACCTACTTTAAAATGGAGGCGTCTGATTATAAGGCCCTAGATCATGCGGATAGTTATATTTTGCAAAATGGAGGACATATTCTAGTTGCTTTATTAAATAAGGAGCCAGTTGGAGTTTGTGCATTAATTAAAATGGACGATCCGCTATATGATTTTGAACTGTCGAAAATGGCAGTAGCGCCTAAAGCACAAGGCAAAAAGATAGGTTGGTTAATCGGGGAAGCCATAAAAGACAAGGCAAGGTCGATCCGCGCTAAAACACTTTATTTAGAGAGCAATACCCTGTTAACACCTGCCATAAGCTTGTACCGAAAGTTAGGATTTGTTGAAGTTTTTGGACGCCATACGTCTTATGAGCGTTGCAATATTCAAATGGCGCTTGTCTTGTAGCGTAAATCTTAACTAATACACCCCCTGATTACGGTTTAATATTTTGTTGTATTTGGATGAAATGTCTCCCAACTATGCCAAAATTCTTGATGAGCCGCTATGGGCTTTAGGGTTAGCCCGGAGGAAATAGATTTTCCCTTTAAATCGAAAAGCTGATTGTTTGCCAGTAGTGTATCGCCCTTTAAGGCGAAATGCGTTTGCATAGTGGGCCTTTCAAAGGCAAAAAAACTTTTATTGTCTTTCGCTAATACAAGAACTAGCGGCGTGTTGGATAACTCCAATTGAATAATTCGCTCTCTTTTTAATCGATTCCAATCGATGGCGATGCTTTTATGTGCAATTTCAATACCCACTACCCAGGATTTCATTTTCCAAGAAAGGGAGTCTGTACCCGTGAGTTCGCTTTTTGATTGACCAGATTCATATTTACCTGTTGAATCATACGCCTCTTTGAATGCTGGATCGGGTTGCATGATTTTCGATTTAGGATAAAGTTTTAACCACATCGCGAGCGACATTTGTTGCGCGGGAAGTTCGGGCAATAATGTGCCTTTCAAGGGACCCATAATGGCCTCCCCGTTAGCTTGTCTCCACCAGCTTTTAGTTGTTTGGTCTTCAAACATGGCATTAAAATGATCCATTCCTACTAATCTAAAGGTCTCTAATTTACCCCCCACTTTAGGTTCAAAAACGCGGCCAGTTCTGCATACCGTACAGTAAGTGACCATTATTTCTTTGTTTCCTATTCGGTCCCGGACTTGATGATGGTATCCAATGAGGGAAATAGGATATGCCTTTGCCTCTCCCCCTATATTCACTCCAATGATCAGGCGATCGAGTGGAATTTTGTTGCTTGAAGGGTCGACGATTTGTAAGCTTTGAGGTTGGTAAAACATGGCATCTGCCGCCATGACAAAATTGAATGCAATAATCACTGCCAAATTAAGGGCTAATGGAACAAAAAATAGCCACTTGTTTGAATGGTAGGTTTGATAGGCTCCCGCAACAATGAAAAGCAGAAAACCGAGTCTAAAAAACCAGCGATAGGTATAGAGGAAATAAGCTAATTCAATGCTATTGATGCGTTGTGAACCGGGCATCGGCATGATAAAGAACACATTTAGTATTTCAAATAAAATGATTCCGGCGATACCGATAAAGAACAACAATTTCATATTGCAATGATTAATTGGAATAGCAAAAGCGTTTAACTAGTAATTGACTTTATTGAATACCGTCTTCCAAGAACGCTCTTCCTTCCAAATGTTTGATTTTGCTTTGGCCAAAACGGCAATAGACTTGCCATCATTGCTCAAGTTCCAAACCTCAGTCACATCGGTATATGCTTGTTGTTTCTTATTGACCTTATAAGGAGTGCCTGTGATAAAATAGGCAATCGATCGAATGGTCATGGTTTGACCTCCATTGGACAATTTTACACTAAAGGTCTTTCTGTTTTCTTCGCCATGACTAATTTGTCTTGTTTTCCCATCGAAGACCATCTTCTCCAGACTTTTAACAGAAGCGTTGTTTGAAGCCGGGTTTTCTATGGTTAAAAAATTTCCCCGCTCTACGATTTTCATACTTTTAGAAGCCATTCGATCGCCCGCGTCATAGGAGCAAAAAATATTGCCGCCTATACTGATGGCCTCCTTGGCTTGCCATTGGCCAGAAAAGTTAGGGCGATTTGTACCATTTTTTTGCTGTGCTTGTACGGAAATATACATTACCATTGTTAGCAGAATAAGGAGGGAGGCTAAAATGTATCTTTTTTTATTTTCGGCCATGGTTATTTATTAAAAATTTCCTTCAAAGGTATATAACTTTCTGTAAAGAGATAATTTCTGTAGTGGCAATGTTACCTATTTTCCACATCTCATTTTTCGTAAATTTACAATCCTAAGCGATAAGGTCGAGGGGAATTGTCTACTGGGGAATTAATAAAATAGAACGATTATGAAGACGTTTAATTTTTTGCTTTTGATCTTATTATTTATTTCAAGTTGTGTCAAAAAGGATGAAATAGTAGAACCTGCATCATCTGATTCGATGTATTTCCCTTCCAATACAAGTTCAACCTGGGAAACTAAGGCTATTTCTAGTTTAGGGTGGAACCAAAACGGAGTTCAACCTTTGAAGGATTTTCTTGTTCAAAAAAATACAAAATCCTTTATGATTCTCGTAAATGGACGAATTGTCATGGAAGAGTATTTTAATGGACATACAGCCAGCACTACTTGGGTATGGAATAGTGCAGGCAAAACCTTAGTCGCCACCACAACAGGAATTGCACAGCAAGAGGGATTATTGAATATTAACAACAAGGTATCGGATTATTTAGGAACCGAATGGACAAGTATGCCATTGCCTAAAGAAAATTTAATATCAGTAAGAAATTTGCTGACAATGACCGCAGGCAACGATGCTTCAAAACAATATGTGATTAAACAGAACTTGACCTATGTGGCTGATGCAGGCGCTAGATGGGCTTATAGTAATATTTTCCAAAAGCTGACGGATGTAGTTGCCAAAACAAGCAATAAGTCGTTTGAAAACTATTTCAACGAAAAACTGAAGAATAGAATCGGAATGGATGGCCTTTGGAATTTTGGAACAATTTTTACCATTTACCAAAGTAATACAAGAAGCATGGCAAGATTTGGACTTTTGGCACTGAACAATGGAAAATGGAACAACCAACAGATTATCAACGAATCATTTTTTAATGAGAGCATTTCTACCTCGCAAAATATCAATCCTTCTTACGGGTACCTATGGTGGTTAAATGGGAAAAAGAGTTTTACGCTTCCTGGTGAGCAAACGGTTAATCCAGGTTTTTTAGTGCCAAATGCGCCAGCAGATATGTATGCCGCAATGGGCGCAAATGACCAACGAATTTATGTAATTCCAAGTAAAAAAATGGTTGTAATAAGAATGGGAGATGGGGCGGATCCTACAAATTCAAATATTGCAATATCCGGTTTTGACAACGAACTATGGAGCAAAATAAATGCAGTTATTAAGTAAATAAGCCGATTAGAAATGATTGGTTTTTGTTGTTGTATTTTTGGTTGATAGAAGGTATAAAAATTCATAGTATATTTGATTATGTTAAAATTAGATAGGACATATAGCGCTTCTGGAAACCTTTTTGAACAGAAGGAGGAGGTTGCACACTATTTAGGAATGAGTAAGGAAGAAATTGGTAAGGTTTTTGCCTATTTAAACAGTGTTTCTTTTAATCATACTTTTGGAAATCCCCCTAAAATGGACAAATCGGCTTTTTCAATGCGCAAAATGTAGCCATGGGAAATATTTTTAATCTAGATTTTCAAGAATTTTTATTGGCCCTAAATAAAAATGAAGTCAACTATGTCCTAGTTGGAGGATATTCTGTTATCTATCATGGATTCCCCAGAACGACAGGAGATCTAGATATATTTGTAGAAGTTTCAAAAAGTAATTACAAAAAATTGGCCCATGCATTTGAACAATTTCAAATGCCGCTTTTTGACATGTCTGAAGATTCCTTTCTCCATCAACCCCAAATTAATGTGTATACATTTGGAAGGCCCCCAGTATGCATTGAAATTTTGAAAGAAATCTCTGGTTTTACTTTTCATGAAATTTATACAAATGCGCTAAATACCGTGTTTGAAGAAATTCCCATGAAAGTAATTCATATAAATGATCTCAAAAGGAATAAAAAACTTAGCGGTAGGGCAAAAGATTTAAATGATTTAGAAAATCTTTCTAAAATATAAGGGCTGTTTTTTAAGGAATTATTTATAACATCAAGCCGATCATAAATGATCGGCTTTTTTGTTTTCTATCAGCAAGTTAGGCTTAAGCATCTTTTGTATATTTACCCATGAAAAATCTAATCCTGCTAGCCTTCGCTTTCTCAATTTGCACGAGTGTTTTCGCTCAAAGCCAAAACGAAAGGAAAGTGGCAAACACCCCAGCCGATCTTTATAGTAAAATAGCTAATCTGGATAGCGCCTTATTTGCAGCGTATAATTCAAAGAATTTGGATTTAATGAAGACCTATTTTACTCAAGACCTAGAGTGGTATCAAGATAATGGAGGCTTAATCGGATTTGAGAAAGTGTTTTCGAACTTTCAATCTATTTTCAATAGAGAATATGACCTTAAAAGAAATCTACTAAATGAGAGCCTAGAAGTGCATCCCATAGAAGGTTATGGCGCAATAGAAATTGGCAAGCACCAATTCAAACACATTGAAAATGGTAAATTGGAAATAGGTACGTTCAAATTCTTAATGATTTGGAAGAATGACAAGGGGAGCTGGAAAATAGCAAGAGTAATTAGTTATGACCATTGAGCCCTCTTCTCCATCAGGTCCTATTGAAGTAATTTTAGCATCATCTTTTTAGTAGATTTGCCTATCATTAGATGAATACTAAAGTGAAGGTGCATATATTAAATGGAGATTTTCTGCAAGATTGTTTACAAGCAGAAAATGCTTTAATTGTTCGTGAAATGTTTGTGGAGGGCCCTATCAAGGCCGATTCTATTAATGAATTATTTCAAGCAAGAGCGGCTTATTTGGAAAAAACGTATGCAATTCCTACGGAGGAATATCATATAAAATCCGTTACAGAATTTGAAAAGATTCAACGCATCCCCAATGGTGCGGAAGTGTATTTGTGGTTTGATTATGATTTATTTTGTTTCGTGAATCTACTGTTCATCCTTCAGCTTCTGATTAAAAATAAGACGTTGAAATTATTTCTGATACGCCCTTTGCGAGGAAAGAAATTTAGCATTTGGCAGGGATTTGGGAATCATACAAAATCCGATTTAATGCTTGCTTACTCTCAAAAAACCCCTCTTAAATCGAGAGATTTAAAAGACCTTTTACATCTATGGAATAGGCTAGGGAAAAGCGCAAACATAAAACATCATCGACTTATTCCTTTTCTACAGAAACATCTAAAGGATTATCAATCGTTATCTCAAGCAAGAAAATCAAAAGCGAGTTGGGGTTTTACAGAAGGCCAAATCAAGCGTTTATCGACTAATAGTTGATCCACTTTTGGCCCTATAAAACAAAAAGAGGCCATCATCGGCCTCTTTTTGTTAAACTATCCCGGTATCACCAGGGCTTTGGAAAAATTATGAAACATCCTCAACTACGAGTAAACGCGTATTTAGGACCATTCCACCTGTGTATCTTTCCAAGACTTCGTATTAGCCGATTCAATCACGGCTTCGCACACCCGTTGTGTCTGTAATGCGTCTCTAAAGGTAGGGGCACAAGGCTTATTTTCACCTATAGCCTTTAAAAAGTCAGCCGCTTGATGAACAAAACTATGTTCATACCCAATAATTAAACCAGGCACCCACCATTTGTCCATGTAAGGCTGATTGCCATCTGTA
>CANLVU010000055.1 GCA_947494535.1 Cytophagaceae bacterium | reverse complement strand
TTCTTATCGCTTAATTTTTCGATGAAATTCGATGGGATTTTGATCTCCAAAGTTTGGTCTCCTCTTTGCACCGTATAAGATGAATTCTCACCTAATAAGACGTCCGAAGCGCGCAAATCAGACAATTGCTTGTAATCAGCACCATTCACACGAATGATTTTATCGCCCGTTTTTAAACCGATTTGCTGCCCTAAATCCAAAGCCACAATTCCGTTTTTATTTAACTCCTCTTTGGATATGAAGTTATTCCCATTCGAATAAGTCAAGCAAACGAAGATCACCACACCAGTAATGATATTCACGATCACACCGCCTAACATAACGATCAGGCGCTGCCAAGCGGGTTTTGCACGAAATTCCCAAGGCTCGGGTTCTTTCGCTAGAGTCGCCGCGTCTTGTGTTTCGTCTATCATTCCGGCGATGGAAACGTAGCCACCAAGCGGGAACCAGCCTAAACCGTATTCCGTATCTCCTACTTTCTTCTTGAATAAAGCGAAGTTTAACACGGTAGGTATAGGAAATAAAAAGTCGAAGAAAAGATAGAACTTTTCGACGCGCATTTTAAACCATTTGGCCGTAATATAATGACCAAACTCGTGTAATGTTACTAAGATCGACAATCCTAAAATCAATTGCCCTGCCATCACTAAACCTTCCATAATTCGCTATTTTCTATTTTTATTCACCCATTCCTGAGCCATGATTCTACTTAATTGATCACTTTCAATATAATCCTCTAATGTCGGATTCGCGATAAAAGTTCCCTGATTCATACAATATTCGTTCAAATCAGACATCGCTAAAAACCCAATTTCATCTGCTAAAAAGGCCGCCACCGCCACCTCATTCGCCGCATTCAATAAACACGCTTGATTTCCGCCTTTTTCCAAGGCCTGAAAAGCAAGCCCTAAATTACGGAAAGTCTGTATATCTGCCTGCTCAAAAGTCAAGGACGGATACTGTCTAAAATCAAAACGAGGGAAATTCGCCTTCATTCGATTCGGATAACCTAAAGCAAACTGAATGGGCAATTTCATATCCGGTAAACCCAATTGCGCTTTGATGGATCCATCCTCAAATTGCACCAAAGAGTGTACAATCGATTGGGGGTGTACGACCACTTCAATTTCTGAGGGTTTCACGTCAAATAACCAAGCCGCCTCAATCATCTCTAATCCTTTATTCATCAAACTAGCCGAGTCGATCGTAATCTTCGCGCCCATCGACCAATTCGGGTGTTTCAACGCTTGAGCCCGAGTAACTTGAGCTAATTGTTCCCGGCTAAAACCT
This sequence comes from Cytophagaceae bacterium, assembly GCA_947494535.1. Classification (GTDB taxonomy): domain Bacteria; phylum Bacteroidota; class Bacteroidia; order Cytophagales; family Spirosomataceae; genus Aquirufa. The sequence continues at coordinate 10,151 of CANLVU010000055.1, read as the reverse complement.
CTAAATGGTCCGCCCGAAGCCGTTAATATCACTTTCTCGATGGGGTTGTGGGACTCGCCCATCAGGCATTGGAAAATCGCCGAATGTTCAGAATCAACTGGTAAAATAGGCACACCCATCTCCCGCGCTAAAGGCATAATCAGGGCTCCCGCCACCACTAAGGTTTCTTTGTTCGCTAAAGCAATCGGCTTTCCTGCCTTGATGGCTTTCACCGTAGGCAATAAACCAGCATAACCTACCAGAGCTGTTAATACAATATCGACTGAATCGAGGGTAACGACTTCTTCCAGGGCTTTTGCACCAGAATGAACCTGAATTCCTGTTCCTGATAAAGCTTGTAGAACTTCTTGATATTTCTCCTCATTACCGATTACGACGTGAGCCGGTTTCCAGGCTAAGGCTTGAGTAATGAGAAGATCGGCTTGATTTTGGGCAGTTAAAACTTCCACCGAAAACTCGGACGGATGCTCTGCAATCACCTCCAAGGCCTGCGTCCCAATGGAACCCGTGCTACCTAAAATCGCAATTCTTTTCATCGAAGCATCGCGGTTATTTGTTCCACAAAACTGACCCACACTTGTGGATACAACAGCGTCATCGCCACGATTCCGAACAAGGCACCATATAAGTGGGCGCTGTGATTCACGAAATCACGACTGCGTTTATCCATTTCCACCGAATACCAAGTAAACAAACCGGCATAGATAAATCCAGGGATTCCGAAGAAGCCGAATAAATAGATTTTCTCTGTAGGGAAGAATAAAATCCCCGCAAAAATAACGGCTGAAACCGCTCCTGAGGCACCTAAAGAGTTATAGTTGGGATTGTTTTTCTGCTTGAAAAAGGTAGGCAAATCTGCCACCACGATTGCCAGAACATAAAACAAGATGTACAATTCCGATGCAATCGACGGAAATAGTTGATTGAAAATCTGCTCTAATTGAACCCCAAAAAAGAAGAAAGAAAACAAGTTGAAAAACAAGTGCGTAAAGTCCGCGTGGATAAACCCTGAGCTAACAAAACGCCAATATTCATTTCTGTGTTGAATCCGGTAGGGGTTCATGAGCATCTTTCCCATTAGCTCTGGCTTTTGCCAAGCCACTAGGGAAATAATAACCGTCACAGCGATAAGTACAATCGAGACCATATAAGAACAAAACTACGTTAAACTTCTCGATCAACCAACCCGCTCATAAACTTTACTAAGGCTGATTTTTGCTCATCTGAAATAGCTAAGACTTGAATCTCTTCGAAGGCCGCATCGAAATAAGAGGCGATGACCGCTTCCGTTTCTGTCTTCAGGCCCAATGAATCATAGATTGCTGTAACCGCTTGTACTTTTTCAGCTGCGACATACTCCGTAGCTGCTATCCATTTTTCTAAAGACGCCAGCGTGGATCCGGTCGCCTTTTCGAACGCTTTTATCAGTAAATAGGTTTTTTTATTCGCTAAAATATCTCCACCTGGTTGCTTCCCAAACTTCTCTGGATCACCGTACACATCTAATAAATCGTCTTTCAATTGAAATCCAAGACCGATGGTTTCTCCAATGCGGTATAAGGAATCAGAAACCTGAGAAGGTACAGAAGCTAACAAACCGCCCATTTCCATCGAGAATCCGATCAAAACCGACGTTTTCAAACGAATCATTTCGATGTACTCTTCTACCGTCACATCGTCCCGGCTTTCGAAATTCATATCGAATTGTTGGCCCTCGCAGACCTCCGCAGCGATGCGGGAAAGGCGACCTAGTAAGTGTTGGAATTCTGCTAAACTTAGGCCTTGAACCTTATTTAAGTATTGGTAGGCGTTCACCAGCATCACATCGCCGGATAAAATGGCGATGTTGTCGTTCCATTTTTCGTGCACCGTTTGTTTGCCACGACGTAGAGGCGCTTTGTCCATGATGTCGTCGTGCATCAAGGTGAAATTGTGGAAAATTTCGACCGATAAAGCCGCAGGAACTTGTTTTTCCCAATCCGATTTGAACAGGGAATAAGATAATAAACATAGGACAGGGCGAATACGTTTGCCCCCTAAGCTCATTAAATAATGGATGGGGTCGTAGAGTTCATTAGGGTTTTGGCCTATATCTAAACGACTAATTTCCTCCTCGAGGGCTGTTAAAAATGCTTTATTCATCTTATCTATCTACTTCGCCCATCACCAGATCCAAGGATCCAATAATGGCTACTAAATCTGCTAAATATGTTCCTTTCGCCAAATAGGGCAACACCGAAAGGTGGTGGAAAGAGCAAGCGCGCACTTTCAAGCGTTCTGGAATATCCGAGCGGCCGTCCGTACGTATATAGAAACCGAGTTCTCCTTTTGGATTTTCGGCCCTTACATAGGCATCCATCGCTTTAGGTCGGATTTTTTTAGGGACCAAAGCCTGAGGATCAAACTCCCTCGTCCTTTTCTCATCGCCCAGTAAGGCCACTAAACATTGTTCAATAATCCTTAAAGACTCCTCGCATTCGCGAAGTCGAACGTGGTTACGATCCCAACAATCCCCCACCGTACCCATCGCACCTTCACCAACAGGAATATCAAATTCCAATTCCGGATAAACCGAATAGCCATCAATTCTACGAAGGTCAAAAGGCAAGCCAGAACCCCGCAGCACCGGACCCGTACATCCATAATTAATCGCGGCATTCAAGGGTAAAACACCCGCATTCGCGGTCCTTTTAATGAAAATACTATTATCTTCTACTAATTGTTTTACTTCTTTAATCGTGTTTTTGATCACCGGAATTAATTCCTGCACCTTCTCTTCAAAGCCCAAAGGCAAATCATAGAACAATCCTCCCACCCAAACATAATTGTACAACATCCGTGCACCCGAAAGCCACTCGAGCAGTCGCTGAATGTCCTCGCGGTCCCGCATTAACCATAAAAAGGGAGTATAAGCGCCTATGTCCAAGCCATACGTGCCGATCGCCACAAAGTGCGACGCGATCCGGTTTAATTCCGCCACAAGGACGCGAATGTATTCAATGCGTTTAGGAAGCTTCCCTGTTAAATCCAGCATCTTTTCCACCGCCATCACATAGGCATGCTCCGAATTCATGGCCGCCATATAATCCAATCGATCCACATATGGGATGATTTGATTGAAAGGTAGCGCCTCCGCATGTTTCTCGAAGCAACGGTGTAAATACCCTAAATGAGGAACCACTTCCTTGATCCATTCGCCATCTGAGATTACTTCTAATCGAATAACTCCGTGCGTCGAAGGGTGCTGAGGTCCCAAGGAAATGATCATTTCTTCCGATTTCAAATCCTCCACGCGAAATTTATTCGGGTCAGAATTCTGAAAGTTTTCGGGAAGAAATTGATACTGGATGGGATTCATTAAACAAAAATGAGAAATCTAATGGGTAAAAATAAATTTTTATATCTATTTTTAGTAAAGCCTTTGGGGAAAAAAGAAATTATCCTACCTTTGCATTCCGTTTCGAGCAGAGGCGGATAAATGATTTATCTATTATGGCAAAGAAAGGAAATCGCATTCAAGTAATCTTAGAATGCACTGAGCACAAAGAAACTGGTCTTCCAGGCATGTCTCGCTACATCACGACAAAAAATCGTAAGAATACGACGGCACGTATTGAGTTAAGGAAATACAACTCTTTTTTGAAAAAAGTTACTTTACACAAAGAAATTAAATAGGTTGAACCATGGCTAAGAAAGTAGTTGCAACTCTGAAAAAAGAAGGTGGCGTTAAGTACGCTAAGATTATTAAGGCGGTTAAGAATCCTACCACAGGAGCTTATACCTTCAAAGAAGAAATCATCCTTCAAGATGAGGTTAACGCTGCATTGAGAAACTAATTTTTTCAATACCCGTTTACCTATCTTAAAAAAAATAGAGTCCCTTCAAGAAGGGACTTTTTTTATTTTGTTTACCTTCGTATCGTTTTATAACCTATCACATGGGATTATTCGATTTTTTAAAAAAGAAACCAGAGCCACAGCAGCAGGAAGAAATCCAAGCTTTAGAGCAAGGTTTAGAGAAGACCTCAACCGGTTTATTTTCTAAAATTGGACGTGCTGTTGTCGGAAAATCGAAGGTAGACGAGGAAATACTAGACGAATTAGAAGAGATTTTATTAACCTCTGATGTGGGTGTAGCGACTACATTAAAGATTATTGAGCGCATCGAGCGACGAGTGGAGCGTGACAAATACGTTTCCACAGAGGAATTAGACAAGGTATTAAGAGAAGAAGTGGCCGCCCTATTAGAGGAAAATCAATCGTCCTCTTTAGAAAACGCTTTCACTGAGCCTACACAAAAACCCTATGTCATTATGGTCGTGGGCGTGAATGGTGTAGGAAAGACGACTACCATCGGTAAATTAGCCTCCCAATTTCATCAAAATGGATTAAAGGTCGTATTAGGTGCGGCTGACACTTTCCGTGCGGCAGCAGTAGATCAATTGAAATTATGGGGTGAGCGCGTGGGAGTTCCGGTGATCGACCATGGCATGAATACCGATCCAGCGGCGGTCGCTTTTGATGCCGTCAAGCAAGCGGTTGAAATGAAGGCAGATATCGTCATCATCGATACGGCAGGGCGTTTGCATACTAAAGTAAACTTGATGACCGAGCTAGGTAAAATTAAGCGCGTGATTCAGAAATTTATTCCAGAGGCACCACATGAGGTGATGCTGGTTTTAGATGGTTCTACAGGCCAAAATGCCTTCATACAAGCACAAGAGTTCACTAAAGTAACCGAGATTACTTCCCTAGCCATTACGAAGCTGGATGGTACGGCAAAAGGTGGGGTGGTGATTGGTATTTCGGATCAGTTCAAGATCCCTGTCAAATACATTGGAGTGGGAGAAAAAATCTCCGATCTCCAAGTATTCAACAAAACCACGTTCGTGGATTCGCTTTTCGCGAAAAAATAATTATTTAGCTTTTTCTTTAGCCCAGGTATCTTTCAAGGTAACCGTACGGTTAAATACGAGCTTATCTGCTGTCGAATCCGCATCTAAACTATAATATCCCTTACGAATAAACTGTAACGCTTGACCCTCTTTCGCCGCTTTCAATCCTGGTTCCACATAGACTTTAGGTACAATTTGAAGCGATTCCGGATTAATGAATTTCATGAAATCATCCCCTAGTTCAGAAGCATCTTCTACAATCAATAAGCGATCAAAGTTGCGAACCTCTGCTTCTAGCGCGTGAGCCACAGACACCCAATGAATCGTTCCTTTCACAGAAACGCCACTCGTATCTTGTCCTGACTTGCTTTCTGGAATATATTCCGCATGCACTTCTGTGACATTTCCAGCTGCATCCGTCTTGAAATCTGTACAGGTTACAATGTAAGCCCCTTTCAAACGCACCTGCAATCCTACGCCTAAACGGAAGAATTTCTTCGGTGGATCGATCATGAAATCATCACGCTCGATGTATAATTCATTTGAGAATGGTACCGAACGCTTCGTGATTACTTCTGCTTCTGGATTATTTTCAATCTGTAAATCCTCTGTTTTGTCTGCAGGATAATTCGTGATCACTAATTTAATGGGATCCAACACCGCCATTACGCGATCGGCAGACTTGTTCAAGTCTTCTCGAATACAGAATTCTAGTAAGCTTAAATCAATCAAATTATCGCGTTTTGCCACCCCGATACGCTCGCAGAAGTTGCGAATGGAGGCAGGTGTAAAACCACGTCTGCGTAAGCCCGAAATCGTAGGCATACGGGGATCATCCCAGCCACTGACCACTTTTTCGTTCACTAATTGCAATAATTTACGCTTGCTCATCACCGTATGGGACAAGTTTAAACGTGCAAATTCGTATTGATGGGATGGGAAAATTCCCAATTTATCTAAGAACCAATCGTATAGAGGACGATGGACATCGAATTCAAGTGTACAAATCGAGTGAGTGATTTCTTCGATGGAATCACTTTGACCATGAGCAAAATCATACATCGGGTAGATGCACCATTTGTCTCCTGAACGGTGGTGTTTCACATGACGAATACGGTACATCAAGGGATCACGCATGTGCATGTTTGCATGAGCCATATCAATTTTTGCCCGCAAAACTTTATCTCCGTCTGCGTATTTACCCGCCTTCATGTCACGGAATAAGGCCAAATTCTCCTCCACACTTCGGTTTCTGAAGGGACTATTCTGCCCCGGTGTGGTAGGCGTTCCTTTTTGAGCCGCAATCTCTGCTGCCGTTGAATCATCCACATAGGCGAAAGAAAGCGTGATTAATTTCTCTGCGAATTGGTATAAATCTTCAAAGTAATCGGATGTATATACTTCATTTGCCCAGGTAAATCCTAACCAGGAAACATCTTTCTTAATCGACTCCACATATTCTGTCTCCTCCGTCACTGGGTTCGTATCATCAAAACGCAAATTTGTCCCTCCTCCGAAACGCTGCGCCAGCCCAAAATTCAAGCAAATACTCTTTGCATGACCAATGTGCAAGTAGCCATTTGGCTCAGGTGGAAAACGAGTCAAAATACCTTTCGAGTATTTTCCAGACGCGAGATCATCCTGAACGATTTCTTCTAAGAAATTTAGAGATTTGGGTTTTAATTCTTCCATGTATAATTTCGACTCGACGAACAAATTTTAAGCTATAAGGTTCAAAAATAATCATTATTTGCCAAAATCCGTAATTTGCATCCCGATATACCTATGAGAATATACATCCTATTAATTGCACTACTTTTTTGTGGGGTTTTCCAAAGCTTAGCGCAATGGACTCCTATTACACTGGATACAAAAGCCTCTTTTCGAGCGATCCGATCCCTTGGTTCACACATCTGGATAGCAGGAACGCGCGGAACGGTCATTCATTCTGCTGATGGGGGTGGGCACTTTAAAGTATCCCAAGTACCCGGAGCAGACTCCTTGGACTTCCGAGATCTAGCAATCCTTAGCGATAAGACCGTTCTGCTGATGAGCGCAGGCCCGGCAGAGAATGGGGCAGCCAAAATATTTCGGACAGAAAACGGGGGATCAAGTTGGGAATTAGCCTACCAAATAAAGGAGAAGGGCTATTTCTTTGATGCAATTCTTTGGGAGGGTAAACAAGGATTGGTTTTATCCGACCCTGCCGGTCCTTTCTATGGCTTGATTCATATAAGCGATAAAGGACGCTCCTATCAATTGTTGAACCCTGCGAGCCATCCACCTTTACAAAAAGGAGAGGCCGCTTTTGCAGCCAGTGGTTCTAGCTTACAGAAGACAAAAAAGGGCTATTATATCGTAACCGGTGGAGGCGAAAAGGCCCGGGTGCTATTTAGCAAAGATGCATCGAAATGGGAATCAATATACGAAGATATCCCAGGCGGCGAAGGAACTGGATTTTTCAGTCTAGGCGTTCGCGATGCGAAGAATTTGTGGATCGGCGGTGGAAATTACGCGCGTATTAAAGAGGGGCCTATACCTATTTTAGAAAGTAATGATGCGGGGATTTCCTGGTCACGCGTGGTGGGTGCTCCAGCCTACTATGTGGAGAAAATTTTATGGGCAGATCCGTATTGGATTCTATCTGGGCCGGCAGAAAGCTCGGCTTTTGACCCGAAAAAGAAGCAATGGATTAGCTTAGGAAAAAGCCCTTACCATAACCTATGTCTCGTAGGGGATCGCATCTATGGTGTAGGTGGAAGAGGCCAAATCGGTTTCATCAGCCTCTCCCAAATACAGCAACTATTTCTTTCTAAAGAATAACGAAATAGGCGTTCCTGATAAATCAAAGGCTTTTCGCATCTGATTTTCCAAATATCGCTCGTAACTTTCCTTGATGTACTGCGGTAAATTGCAGAAGAAAATAAAGGTCGGATACGGAGTCGAAACCTGCGTACAATATTTAATCTTAATGTATTTTCCTTTCCAGGCTGGTGGCGGATAACTCGCAATCACTTCCAGCATCACATCGTTTAATTTCGACGTAGAAATCTTTTGTGAACGGTTACCATACACGGTTAACATTAATTCCAAAGCTTGGAAGATACGCTTCTTCTCCATCACCGATGTAAAGATGACCGGCATGTAATTCAAAGGAGCAATACGCTCTTTAATCGATTTCTCTAATTGAACTGCGGTATTGGTGTCTTTCGCCACTAAATCCCACTTATTAATCATTAAGACGATCCCTTTTTTGGCTTTATCTGCCATGCTGATGATATTCATATCCTGCGCCTCTAAACCGGTCAATGGATCGATCGTAGTTGCATCAATAAGAATAATCGCGACATCACATTCCTCCAAAGCCTTCATCGAACGTAAAACCGAGTAATACTCGATATTATCATCTACTCTTGCTTTTCGGCGAATACCTGCCGTATCTGTAATGATGAAATCCTTCCCATACATCGTATAGTGATTGTGAATCGCATCTCTGGTCGTTCCCGCCTCATCAGTTACAATGGAACGATCCTTACCTAAAATCGCATTCAAGAAGGATGATTTTCCTACGTTCGGGCGACCTAAGATCGCCACGCGAGGAATGCCTAATTCTGGATTTTCAATTCCTTCATCCTTAAAATGAGAAACCATCACATCGAGCATGTCACCCGTACCACTTCCACTTTCGGCTGCGATCGCAAATGGATCACCTAAACCTAATTCATAGAATTCTGCAGCAGCATAAGCCTTCTCGTGTGTATCCGCCTTGTTCGCGATCAAAATCACGGGCTTCTTCGAGCGACGTAAAACGTTCGCAAAATCCTTATCTAAATCCGTTAAACCGGTAGAGCAATCGACCACAAACAATAAAACAGCCGCTTCTTCAATGGCTAATTCTACCTGCTCGCGTATCGCTCCTTCAAATTTATCTTCTGAACCATGCACGTAACCTCCCGTATCAATCACGGTGAAGAAACGTCCAATCCATTGACCGTAACCATAATGGCGGTCGCGCGTCACCCCGGACACATTGTCCATGATAGCTTTCTTTTGTTCGATCAAGCGATTGAACAAAGTAGATTTCCCTACATTGGGACGCCCCACAATTGCAATAATATTTGACATTCTATGTTAAATTAATCGAGTGAATACCCGAATGAACGCAGCTTGTCGGTCTTCGCACGCCAATCTGGCTCCACTTTGACAAACTGCTCTAAAAATACTTTTTTACCAAAAAACTTCTCTAAATCCTCCCTCGCCTGGATACCCACTTTCTTGATATTTTCTCCTTTATGTCCAATGATGATCGCACGTTGCGACACCCGTTCCACATAAATTTCCGTAGCAATACGTAAAATAGTCGGCTCTTCCTTAAAGGATGTCACCACTACCTCACAAGAATAGGGAATCTCCTTTTTGTAATTCAAGAAAATTTTCTCTCTAACAATCTCAGAGGCAAAGAATTTCTCCGGTTTATCTGTCAGTTCGTCCTTATCAAAAAAGGGCGGATGAACAGGCAAATGCTCCATGAGGTGACTAAAGATTTGGTCCAAATGAACCGATTCTAAAGCCGATATAGGAATAATCGGACGACCAGGGAAAATCCCCTGCCAATACGCGACTTTCTCCTCTAATTTCTCTATGGTCACTAAATCGATCTTGTTTAATAAAACAAGAATAGGTGTTTCTGTGAAATCTTTCCAATTGGTTAAAAAGTCCAAATCTTCAAATTCATCAAAAACATCCGTCACATACAACACGACATCCGCATCCTCTATGGAGCTTTTTACGAAAGACATCATGGACTTATGTAATTCGTACTTAGGTAATAAAACCCCAGGCGTATCTGAGTAAACGATCTGGTATTCAGTACCCTTATGTTCTCCATTCAGCATCCCCAAAATTCGGTGACGCGTAGTTTGCGCCTTCGAGCTCACAATCGAAAGCCTTTCCCCCACTAAAGCATTCATCAGCGTGCTCTTTCCTACATTGGGTTTCCCAATAATACTAATAAAGCCTGCCTTGTGTTCCGGGGTCATAGAAATGTAAATAAAAGCTGCCTTAACTGAGAAAGACAAGAATAATATCTACAAAGATACTTGTTTTTTCTGAAAGAAACGTGCATCTTTGCACTCCCAATTATATCGCGGGGTGGAGCAGTTGGTAGCTCGTTGGGCTCATAACCCAAAGGTCGTCAGTTCGAGTCTGGCCCCCGCTACATTGAAAAGAGGTCTTGCAGAAGACCTCTTTTTTTATG
>CANLVU010000054.1 GCA_947494535.1 Cytophagaceae bacterium | reverse complement strand
TAAAGATGACAACTAGAAAGGTCAAAATAAACGGCCCCAAAAACGCCTTCAGCACTAATTTGTCAATTTTACGCATCCTAGCTTCCGACTATCTCTTTTAATTTGTCCAATAAATAATCCCACAATTCAGCTGCATCCGCATCTGATTTAAAGGTTGATGCCCCATCAATAATGGTTAAATAGGTCGTATTTGATACTTCACTCACGTCAAGGCTCATTTCAATTATATGCTTCCCAGGCTCAGAATCACCTTTTTTAAAATCAAATTTAACAGATTTGTTCGCTTTACCCGGTAAAACAGTTGCAGGATGATTTTCATTATCCCAATAGAAATGTAATTCAGAACTACCACGAACAATTACTTTGTCAGCAAACCATTGTTGTAATCCAGATGGACTACTTAAGTAAGGGTATAGCACCTTAGGCGATGCTTTTACCTCATATTCAAAAGTATATGGAGTTTGTGACATAATTTCTAGGGATTTATTATTTGTAAAACTACCTATAAACAAAGGTATTAACTCTGAGCTAATTCCCAAATCCTGCGCAAAATTAATAAGTATTGTGAAAATATTTGTGTTCTACGGTCGGAACGCTTACCTTTGCGACATAATTTGGCGGGGTAGCTCAGATGGTTAGAGCGTTGGATTCATAACCCAAAGGTCGGCAGTTCGATTCTGCTCCCCGCTACAAGAAATCCCTTTTTGGGATTTTTTTATGTCTATGAAAAAGCCCTCGTTTGATGTGATTTTTATGGAACTGGCTCAGAATCTGGCGCTTCGTTCCCATTGCACCCGCGCTCAAGTGGGCTGTGTATTAACTAAAGATACCCGTATCATTTCCATAGGATACAATGGCCCTCCTGCTGGAACTCACAACTGTGATGACGAATTTGGTGAGGATGGTTGTCCACGAGATTCAAAGGGAAGTTGTTCTCTAGCCTTGCATGCAGAGCAAAACGCGATTTTGTACGCTTCTAAGAATGGCGTGTCCGTAGAAGGCTCTACTATTTATGTGACTTTATCGCCTTGCATAGCTTGCGCTCGTATTATTTTCAGCATGAAAATCAAAAAGGTGATCTATTTGAACTCCTATGCTGCCTATAAAGGCTTGGCTTCTGATGAGGGAGTTGACTTTTTGAGGAAGTTTGGGGTGGAGGTAGTTTCCTATTCAGATTTGTAATCTGAATTTAAAGCATAGAGCATAAATCACAAATAATAAAGGTGGAATCAAAAAAGGCGCAATTAGCGCCTTTTTTGATGGTTTTAGTTAAAAACCCTTCACATACTCATCGCCGGAGGCGATACAAACTTTATTCTTTATGCTTTGTGCTTTATTATTTTAAAACAAAAGGGGATCGAATTCGATCCCCTTTTGTTTTAATGTTGCACTCCCCCTTCCCCATGCACGTGGCCGTGGGCAAGTTCGTCTGGTGTGGCTTCTCTAATTTTTAAGATCTTTCCCTGGAACATTAAGGTCTTCTCCGCTAATGGATGATTGAAGTCCATAGTGACCGTTTCTCCTTCGATGGATACGACTAAACCCTGCATGCGGTTTCCTTGGTCGTCCGTCATGGGGATGAAGTTTCCGATTTGTAGTATATCGTCTGCGTTTTGATCTTCGGCTTGGAAAATAGATGTAGGTAATTGGATGATCGCGTTAGGATCGACGTTACCGTAAGCGTCTTCTGCTGAGATACTGAAATCGAATGTTTCGCCTTCGTTTAGGCCCAAAAGGTTCTTTTCAAACGCTTCAGGAAGTCCACTAAGGCCGTGAATAAAGACCATTGGTTCTTTTTCGTCTACGATTTCTACGACATCGGGTTGGCCGTCTTCATCAGGAAATGCGAGTTGGTATGAGATGTATACGACGTTATTTTTTGCAATTGGCATGGTTTGAGCTGTTTTTTTGCCTGCAAACCTACGGGAAATACTTGAGATATTTTTCCATCCCTTTGGTTTTACCTATTTTTGTCCAAATAATTTACACATGCAACAAAGCGCTCAAGAGGTTTTAAAGGATATAAAGCAGAATAAACTGGCTCCTATTTATTTGTTGCATGGCGATGAGCCTTATTTGATTGATCAGTTGGTGGATGCTTTTGAAAAGCAGGTGTTGCCGGAGGATCAGCAGAGTTTTAATCAATTTGTACTTTTTGGTAAAGATCATAGTTTAGGATCTATTATTGCGACGGCGCGTCGGTATCCGATGATGGCGGAGCGTCAGGTTGTGATTGTGAAGGAGGCGGCGTTCATAGAGGCGATGGCGAAAATGAAGGAGAATGCGAAGGCCAAAGATGATGATTTAAAGGTTTGGGAAGATTATTGCGCGAATCCGACGCCCTCTACCCTGCTTGTTTTGACGGTTAAATCCTTACTTTCTGATAAATCAAAGGTGTTTTCAGCGCTGGTTAAGTACGGCGTGATTGTTACTTCGAAGAAAGTGTCGGAGGATAAATTGGGTGCTTGGTTAGTGGATTATTTGGGCCAAAAAGGGATCAAAATCCAGCCTGCTACCGTCGAATTGATGGTTTCCTATGTGGGAGCGGATTTGTCCAGAATGGCGCATGAGGCGGATAAATTAGCTGTTAATGTACCTGCTGGTGCTGAGGTGGGCTCAGCGGAGGTGGAGAAATACATCGGTATTAGCCGGGAATACAACTATTTTGAGTTTCAGAAAGCCATCATCCAGCGCAACACCGAAAAAGCGCAGAAAATTGCTTTCCACTTTGCTGAAAATGCAAAGCAGAATCCTGTCGCCCCTATGCTTGTCTTATTATTTAACTTCTTCTCTAAAGTATTGCAGGTCCACGATGTGGGTAATGTTTCTGACGGTGAGATTGCGAAGCTGATCGGTGTGAATCCCTATTTTGTGCGTGATTATACGACAGCGGCGCGAAATTACCCTTTAGCGAAGGTGGTGCGCATTATCGAGGCGGTGAAAAATGCTGATTTAAAAGTGAAAGGGGTTATCGGTAGTGCGGAGACGGATCGCGAAATCATTTTGGACTTAAGCTTCCAAATCCTACATCTTTAATTGATAGGCAAAAAATCATCCTCTTTTACATAGCCTTGCTGGCTCTCAATCAGGCTATACACCCATATATCGCGGGTAAACCAATAATTAATCCGGTTGCCCTTCTTTAAAAGCCGCTCCACCGGTGCTGCGGAGGATGGGAAGTCCCGCATGTAGGATTTCTCTTTGGTAATTATCCCATAATTTAAAAATCCAGGGAAGTTCGCGAAGAGGCCAATAAAGGCAATGTAGAGGATTAAATAGGTGAATTGACTACTGCGAATTGCTTTTTTTCGAAAGACGGAATAGGTCAAGATTCCCGCTCCGTACACGGCGATTAAAAGTAAAAATCCTAAGATGAAAGGGAAATATCTAAAATAGATCCAGTAGATCTGGTCCCAAAGGCTCATTTCGAAACCATTTAGTCCCTGCTTCTCTCCTATTTCCTCTAAACGCTTCGAGATTTCTGGCCGTGCATTCGTGGCTTGTATGCTTGATAAATAGTATAATTCCTTCAACCAGTCATTTTTTGCTTTCGCTATATAGGCCAGTTTTAACTTGATATTTTCAGTTTCGCTCGGTTTGGTCTTTAAATGAGACAAGTAAATTTTCTCGGCAGATAAAAGTCTATTCGCTTTAAACAAAGAATCAGCTAATGCGAGTTGATTTCTATCTATTTGGCTATAAGCCCTTTGTCCAAAAGCCAAAAGAAAAATAACCAGAAATGTAATTTTATTTAGACGAATGACTTGCATTATTTAAAAAAGGGTGCTAGTTTTGCACCGCAATAAGGGGAAAAAGTTACTCTTTTGCAAACGAAGGTCAACCAGTGGTTGAACTTCCTTTCGGTTCCAGAGTGAACCATTTTACATATACAAGCCTCGGCTTGAATGATTCCGTAGCTCAGTTGGTAGAGCAATACACTTTTAATGTATGGGTCCTGGGTTCGAATCCCAGCGGGATCACTTTCTAGCTAGTAAATAGCACTAAAGACTCCGATTTCTCACGATTTCGGAGTTTTTTTATGCCTTTTAGGCACTCTTTTGTCTCCTTTTGTATTTAATGTTTGGCTCAACAAAAAGTAAATTACAACCTAATATACCCATAGTAAACAGCCTGGGAAGACCCAGAAGTATTCTTAATTTTAAATGTAAAAACATTTGAAGTACTACCTGAAATTGTACTTCTTACTATAGAATTATTTGTTCCAGTAATTTGATTTGGTATGCTTATAAATTCAATTGGAGTTCCTCCTCCATTGTAAACCCAGGCATAGTGACTTCCAACAACTGGAACATTTGAGTTAGTCACAGTTACTGTAGCATTCCAAGCAATAATTCCATTGGGTATATTTGCAAAAACCCACATAACATAACTGCCTGATGTTACAGTAAAACTATAATCAGATTCTCCTGTTGCTACATTCCACGTGCCCGTTGTTTTAATAGCCACATCGGTTAACTGACTTCCACTTCCTGTAAAATTAGTAGCATTCACATTCCCACTCACAGTTTGATTCCCCGTTATAGAGACATTGCCTCCAGAAAAACTAATATCATTGCCAGACTTGGTCCAATCTGTATTCACTCTCGTCCAAGATGGAGTTCCTGAACTTCCTGTATTCACATAAAAACCGGTAACACCATCGGTTTGATAAACCATTAAACCATTCGCTGGATTTGATATAGCTGTTCTTTGACCCGAAGTCATTCTTGGTATAAGCAATCCTTTATCAGTTGATGCGACGTGTAGCTTTGCAGAAGGATCAGGTGTGGAAGTACCAATTCCAGTTTGGGCAAAAACCTGCATAGAAAATAATACTCCGACTAAAACATAAATGCTTTTAATCATAGATTTATTTAAGATAACAATTCAAATTTATAAAAATATTTAAAATAGTTATAAAGACGCTTTTGAATTTTATCAGGTCATTTAGTTAACTGTAGTTGAAGGCTTTACGAGTAAAATGATGATCAAAAAAAGTCTTTGAGGCACGACTTTAGGTTGAGGAAACCGTAATAAGCTATAAATCCTTGATTATGTGCCAGTTAATTTAAATTAAAACGCCCCAGCGGGATCACTTCTAATTGAAAAGCTTCAGAGAAATCTGAGGCTTTTTTTATGCCCCAACTGGAGAAATGATTGATTATCCCGTTTAGTTTCAAAAAGATATTTATATTTGATCTTCATTAAACCCCTATTCTCATGAAAAAATTAGTACTAGCTCTCGTATGTGTATTGAGTTTTAGCCTCCCTTCCTTTGCACAAGAACTGAAAAGCAAATTGCTTTTTGAAGTAACATTTAATCTAAAACCGGGAGTAGAAGTCGGACAAACATTAGCCGGTAAAAGAACCATATATCCTGTGAAGGATGGCTTTTTTGAAGGTCCAAATTTAAAAGGAAAAGTGTTGCCAGATGGTGCTGATTGGTTTCTTCAGTTAAATGAAACTTCCAATAAAATTGATGTGAGGGTTACTTTGCAAACGAATGAAGGCGAAAATATCTATGTATCTTATCAAGGATATTTGAACTTAAATGCTGATGGCACCTATTATTTTAGAACAACTCCTTATTTTGAAACGAGCTCTAAAAAGTTAGCCTATTTGAATCATACCGTAAGTGTGGGTGTAGGAACCATTGTAAAAATGGGAGAAACGGTTTCTTATAAGGTGTACCAAATTTTATAAAATACAGTTTTAAACTTTAAAAAGGCCTCTGAGTAATCGGAGGCTTTTTTTATGGTATCATCCACTTAAAACTTCCATCGCTATAATCAAAGAAAGCTCTTCTGTGTCCAGCATGATTCAGCCATAACCAATCAATCGATTGAATCTGTATGGAAACAATTCCAAAGTTCGTGTAACCCGCTTTACTCTCTGCTAAAGTGAAATTCTCTTGTTCTATATCTTCAGAAAGACCGCTTGTCGATGCATCAGCAAAACTGGATGGGCTGTGGAGTGTTAAATAACATTTTCGACTGGATAGAGAGGTGGTTTCCCAGGCTTTGGCAGTCATTTCATTCTTATGATTTAATGTCGCTTTTCCCTTTATCCGTAATTGAATTCGATCTTCTGCATCATAAAAAAGTGCACTAATGGATGGATTCATGATTAATTCGTCCCATTTAGTACTTCTGATATCCGTGTGAAAACGTAACTCTCTTTCAAGTGGTAAAGCTTTTCGTAAAACAACGGTTCGCATGCTGACCTCACCCTTAGATATCGTAGCCACACTAGGCGTATGAAAGGGATTTCTGCTTTTGCTGGCGCCAGTGACTAATCGGTTCCAGCAGTCCTGCTCTAACTCATTTAAACTGTATTCGGTATAATTTTCACGAATTAGCTCGTTGTTTTTCATAATTTGTCTTTATTCGACTGACCAAAATAGAAATAGGAAATACCACCAACCAGCATAAAAAAGACATAATGAGCACATCCAGTAGTAAACCTGAAAAGCTTATAATGGGATCTGAATCCATCATTGCCAGGATAATGACAATCGTTAAAGCTATCAGATAGCTTTGGATCATGAGTTTAGTGATTTTCATAGGTAGTATCTATCGCTCAAACACCTTCTTCAACAACTCACTCGTCCGCGCCATCGGATTCGCACGGATATCTTTTTCCTGCTTCGCAATTTCACTGTAGATACCTTCCATTGCTTTTTCTGTAACGTAAGCGCTCAAATCCGGATTGATCTTTTTATTACTGAATGGAATAGCATTGTAGGCGGTGATGGCTTTCTCCCAGTATTGGGTGGCTTTCACTTTATCTAACGATGTTTTAACGATGGGATTAAACGTGGATTTTAAGTTATCGGTCGTCTTAGATCGTAAATAGGAAGTAGCTGCTGTTTCATCACCACGTAAAATAGTTAGACCGTCAGTGATGGTCATTTGTTTGATGGCATTGACAAAAATGGGTGCAGCGGTATTAGATGCATCTTCGGCGGCACGGTTCATGCTTAATATCAAATCGTCTGCTAATTGATTAAGACCGACGCTTCTGAGGGTACTTTCGACTTTGGCAGCTTCTGGTGGCATGAGGATTTTTAGCGCCGCATTTTTAAAGAATCCATCTGGTTTAGCGAGATTAGTACAGCCTTTTTCGGCGCCAATGCGAAGAGCTTCTTTTAGTCCATTACCGATGTCGTCTGAACTTAAACCAGTTTTTGTGGCACCTGTGGCTATTTCGGTGGCTTTTTTGAGTAGGCCTTGGAAGGATTGAGCTTGAGTGTTGAAGCTGAGAACTAGTAGGAGTAAAAGTATTTTTTTCATAATTATTGAGATTATAGATAAGAGAGTATAGAGTAAAGATAGAAAGCACAAATAATAAAGAAGAGTAAAGGTCAGCCTATTTCATCTCTTATCTATTCTCTATAATCTCTGCTCTTTTTTCCTGCGGACTTCGGACTCATTCCCTCCGGACTAGTGACTATCGACTAGTGACTAGCGACTATCGACTTGCGACTAAATTTACAGATTTATCCCTATCTTTAATCGCAAATTTATTTAACGTATATGAAATTTTGTTTACTACCTCTATTACTCCTTCCCCTATTTTCTAACGCCCAGGCAAACACAGACTCCCTCTTCATCAAGAAGATGTCTGATGAGATTATGACAAACGGGAAGGCCTATGATTTATTATATGAGTTGACTAAAAAGATTGGGGGTCGATTAGCCGGTTCGCCACAAGCTCAAAATGCGGTGACTTGGGGTAAGAAAAGTTTAGAGGCATTGGGTGCCGATAGAGTATTTTTGCAACCTTGTAAGGTGCCTAATTGGAAGCGTGGAGGATCGGATTTTGCGGCGATTGTGGGGGTGAATGGAGAAGCGAGAATGCAGCCGTTGGCGGCTTTGGCCTTAGGTAATTCAATGGGTTCGAATGGATTAATTGAGGCCGAGGTGGTCGCAGTAGCTAGTTTTGAGGAATTGGAGAAGCGCAAGAATGAGGTGAAAGGTAAGATTGTTTATTTCCACAGTGTTTTCGATCCTACAAAAATTCAGACCTTTAAGGCCTATGGCGAAAGTGGCGCTTTTCGTCGTTCTGGAGCTAGTATTGCTGCGAAATATGGAGCTGTGGCGGTGATGATTCACTCGCTTAGTACGGCGCCGGATAATGAGCCACACACGGGTAGTATGAGTTATGATGAGGCGTATCCGAAGATTCCAGCGGTGGCTTTAGGTCCGAATGATGCGAAGATGCTGTATACTTTGGCCAAAAAAGGAACCATCAAAGCCCAAGTTCAAACCTACGGATTCTTCCTTCCAGAGGCGGATGATAACAACGTTATTGCGGAAATTCGCGGATCCGAATTCCCAGACCAATATATCACCCTTGGCGGTCACTTAGACAGCTGGGATGTAAATGAGGGTGCACACGATGACGGCGCGGGCATCGTCCACACCATGGAAGTATTGCGCGTCATGAAAGCGTTAAACTACAAACCAAAACGGACGATTCGTTTTGTGCTATTCGCGAACGAAGAAAATGCAGCGCGCGGTGGCAAAGAATATGCCAATCAAGCCAAAATCAATAAGGAGAACCACATTTTTGTCATTGAAAGTGATGAGGGTGGCTTCACCCCTCGTTCGATCGGAATAACCGCACCTCCAGCTCAATTTGCTAGATTCCAAAAGTGGACTCCCCTATTAAAGCCTTATGGATCCGAGATTACCTATGGCGGTGGCGGTACAGACATTGCCCCTATGGCAGGTATCAACAAAGAATCCATCTTAGCTGGACTTATCCCAGACAGCCAACGTTATTTCGATCTACACCACGCAAAAACCGACGTGTTCGAAAACGTGAACAAAAGAGAATTGCATTTAGGCGCCGTGAATATGGCAGCCATCATCTATTTAATTGATAAATACGGAACCAACTAATGAAAACGACCGTCCTACTCCTATTCTGTGCGTTAACTTCTTTTGCACAATCCTCCTTTTCTGTTTTAGTCTACACGAAAAATGGCCCTGGCTACGTACACGATAATATTCCTTCAGCAGTAGCTGCAGTACAAAAATTAGGTGCAGAAAATCGCTTTAAAGTGGATGTCTCCGCTGATCCGGTGGTGTTTGAAGAAAAGAATTTGGCCAAATACAAAGTCATCATCTTCACCTCCACTAACAACGACGTCTTCGACACAGACGCTCAGCGCGTCGCTTTCCGCCGCTATATCGAAGCCGGTGGCGGATTCGTGGGCGTGCACTCGGTAACGGGCACAGAACGCAAATGGAGCTGGTTCAAATCGATGGTAGGCGAAACGTTCTCCTGGCACGCCAAGTTCCAACCCTTTTCGGTCATCAACATCGCCCCAACTCACCCATCTTTGAAAGGTGTCCCATTAAAATGGACGAAAGAAGACGAATGCTATTTTGGCTTTGAACTCTACCCAGGCATCCAAACACTAATGATGCACGACGTAACAACTCTTGATCAGTCTCAAAAAGACCTCATCACGAAACACAAAGGCGTATACGGCGACTATTTCCCAGCAGTTTGGACCCAACATTTCCAAGGCGGTCACATCTGGGTCACCACCCTAGGACATGCTAAAGAAAACTACCAAGAGCCGATTTATCTAAATCACCTTTTGCAAGGTATTAATTACGTTGCTGGCCAGGTACGCAAAATCGATTACTCGAAGGCTTTCTCGACGGGTAAGGATGATGGGTTGCGGTTTTAAAAAACAGGCTTTCTTTTTCCTTTTTTCGGGAAAAATACCCATTTTTGCAGCATGATTAGAGTATTGTTAATGGCTTTGGCCACCCTTTTCGTTCTAAATTCGTGTGAAAAGTCTTCTAAAGAAATAGAAGGCGAAGTACGCGAAATGTGGTTGCAAAATCTTCAAAAAGAGCAGGTTACAGGTGTAAGCGTCTTAGAAGTTTCCTTGATTCAAAAGAGTGATTCCCTTTTCACCGGGGTGCTTAAAACAAAGGAGCCTGAGGGCACTTTCCTCTATAATTTGGAAGTGACACGTGCAGGAGATCAGGTAAGCTACGAGGTAATCGGAGATGGAATTCCGGCGGACGGCAGAAATTCGCACGAACCCGATGACCAGCCTGCAGCACCGGATTCTTTACACCAATAGTATTTTTCCTGATCTTCCAGGCTTTTGATAGGCTTCTATCGCCTCTTTAAAATCTGCTAGTGGATAGCTTGCTTGAATATCTACTTTGATATCTTGTTTTACTAGAAGATAGAAAACCTCTTTAATGGCTTTTTGAATTCCCTGAGTTCCTAGTTTTTCCCACCAAGAACTGAGCCACCAGCCTTCTATGCTTAGGTTTTTAAAGATTAACAGTCCTGAATTTAAGGGAATAGGTTCTAGACTTAATAGGCCAAAAACAAGCATTTTACCGCCGGTTTTTAGGCAAGCTAAGGCTTTGGCCCCCTGATCCCCTCCTACCGCATCAAATACATAATCTACTCCCTCCGGAAATAGTTCTCTTACCTTCTTAGATAAGCTATCAGTAGACACATCAATGACAGCTGTGGCTCCCAGATCCAATAAGGCCTGCTTTTGATCTGAAGACCGTAACGTCGCAATCACGTGAATCCCCCGCATGGCTGCTAATTGAATCACGACTTTACCCCAGGCTGAAGCACCTGCGGTAATCAGTAGACTCCCCCCTTTCTGAAGACCTGATGTCTCCAGCATTCCATAAGCCGTCACCGGATTCACAAAGGCTTGACAAGCTACCTCATCTGACATTCCTTCCGGAATGGGGATAAGTCCTGCATCAGGGACACAAGTATATTCTTTCCAAGTTCCAATCGAAGTAAACATGACGCACGTTCCTGCTGGAAAAGTCTCCGATTGCTCCACAACCCCAGCTGCCTCAAAACCAGCACTACTAGGTAGCTTAGGCGTAATACCGTATAGACCTTGCACAAACATGATGTCCGAAGGATTGATATTACGGGCGGTGATGCGGATAAGCGCTTCTTTTGCCGCTGGCGATGGTTTTTCGATTTCTTCTAATTGAAGTACTTTCTCCGGTAATCCGGTTTCGTAGAATACAACTTGCTTCATAGGGTAATTTTTCAGGGATTGAACGTGTAAATTACCCTTTTTATTCTTTAAATTGTTCAAAAATAGACTAGAAATATGCAGGCATTCTCCTTAAAGAATCAAGTAGCCCTGATTACAGGCGCTAGCAAGGGTATCGGCTTTAGTATCGCGGAGTTTTTTGCGGAGGCTGGAGCGAAAGTGGTCATCAGTAGCCGGGACCAAGCGACCTTGGATCAATTAGCACAAGAATTACGAGACAAAGGATATGAAGCGACGGGGATTGCGTGCCACGTGGGTAAGATGGATCAATTAGCGTCACTCGTTTCAGCGACAATTGCCAAATATGGCCAAATAGATATTCTCGTGAATAACGCGGCAACGAATCCTACTTTTGGACCTATTCACGATACCACACTCGATGCTTTTGATAAGATTATGAACGTGAACCTCAAGGCTCCGTTTGAATTAATGCGACTTTGTTTACCTCATCTTCAGAAATCGTCTAATGCGTCTGTGATTAACATTAGCTCCGTGGGTGGTATTTCCCCTGAACCTGGTTTAGGGATTTATAGTGTGAGTAAGGCGGCGCTTATTTCGATGACGAAGGCTTTTGCCAAAGAATGGGGCGATTTTAATATCCGCGTGAATGCGATTTGTCCGGGCTTG
>CANLVU010000053.1 GCA_947494535.1 Cytophagaceae bacterium | reverse complement strand
GCGTGATGTCTATTATGATTATCATCGCTTGTATTTGGATAAAATGACTGAAAATCCGGATGCAACTCGTAAAGGTATTTTGGAAATTCTAAAGCAAATTCGACAAATTAATTCCTTGCGTCCTGGCGCTGCTAGTATTCGTGTTTTTTTTGAGGCAAAATCAGAGGAAATTATTTCCCTCCTCGACGAAGCTCTTCCTGCAGAACGCCAACAAGCATTTACGTACTTGAGTACGTTGGATCCGATAAGGACGGAGGCTTATCGCAGATTGATAAAATAGCCGGAGGCTATTTTATCAATCTGGAGATTATAGATTATAGATTATAGATTATAGATTATAGATAAGAGAGTATAGATGTTTTTAATCTCTCTAATCTCTACTCTACAATCTCTTCTCTATTGAGTTAAAAAGCTCCGCTTTTTAACTCAAACACCGCAACCAACTCCGTCTTATCCGTCACCTTATTCCGGTTATCTATCCGTTGTCCGAGAATCCAAGCTACAGAGCCTTTGCTCAATAGGATTTGGGTGTTCTTTTTGATCGCCAAAGGAACTTTTTTGTCCGTCAGAAAGTCGGAGATTAATTTCTTCTGATTCATCCCAAGTGGACAAAACCAATCGCCCTCCTGTACTTTTCGGATTTCAAGAGGGAAGTCAAGTGTGTCGGCATCGAGGCAGGCCACATTCGGATCTGTAATCGCTTTCCAGTCTGGGGTTCGTTCTTCGATGAATAGGTGAAGTTCTTGATTCCCTAATTGAATAACCTCATCTTCCTCTGAAATGACGATGGGTTTATAGTCTGCCTGACTTTTCAATGATACAATCCATTGACCGCGGTCTATGTTCAAACTGTGGCTTGGAGATTCGAAAATGGCACCCACTTTTTCTGTTTGTAAGATGGCTTCAATAGAGGACGCATTGAAGTGATAGCTTAATAAGAGTTCAGTTAATAAAACAGTATGCTTTGCTGAAGCAGGGGGTATTTTAACGGTTACATTTCCGGCAGAATCAATGGAACAAGATTCGCTAAGGAAGGTTTCTAACTCGGCTTGCATCCAGGCTTCAATTCCTTTAATCTTTTGGCTGGTAGTAGCTAGAGTTTGTTCGAAATTGGCATTTAGTTCCTGGAACTTGGGAATAATTTCGTGGCGAATGAAGTTGCGTTGGTATTTTGTCGATTCATTAGAGGAATCTTCACGCCAGGCCAGTTTATTCGCAACGACAAAGTCAAAAATAGTTTCTTGGCTAGCAAAGGATAGAGGACGAATCAGATTTCCTGATTTAATGGGAATTCCATGGAATCCCGCGATACCTGACCCACGGACTAAGTTAATGAGCATCGTTTCCGCGCTATCTAATTGGTGGTGACCGGTTGCAATATAATCGTACCCTTCTTTCACTCGAATTTCTTCAAACCATTGGTAGCGCAAAATGCGTGCAGCCATTTGGGTGGAGATCTTTTCCTGTGCTGCGAAAGCGTTCGTGTCGAAGCAGATGGTGTGGTAGGGGACTTTGAGTGTTTTGGCAAACTTCTTTACAAAAACTTCATCAGCCAAAGACTCTTCGCCCCTTAGGCTGAAATTAACATGAGCAATTCCAAAATTAAATTTGGCCAAAGAAAATAGCTTACTCAACACGATCGAGTCGATTCCGCCACTCACGGCGATCAATATTTTCTGATCAGGTTGGAATAAATTCTCTTTTTGGACAAAATGGTTAAAATCTTCCAGCATAAAAATGGTAAATTGCGAGTTCAATGGAGCTACGAAATTAGCGATTCAATTTCAAGATGCGTTACAAAGGTTGGATTTTCCTGGTTTTTTTGCTGACTTTGCCACTCTTTATGCAGGCTCAGGGGCAATTATTGCAAGTTATTCGGGCGGATAGCTTGAATGGAATGCAGCAGGAATTAATTATGCGTAAAACCTTGATAGGTCGTGTTCTGCTCCAGCAAGGAACAACTACTCTTTACTGTGATCAAGCAGTCTTGAATTCTACGACGAATAATGTGGAAGCCTACGGGCATGTGCGAATTATTCAAGCAGATACGGTGACCATTACGGGTGATACCGCCTTATACAATGGGAATATGCGTCAGGCTTTTATCAGTGGCCGAGTGAAATTAGACGACCATACCATCCTATTAAATACGCCAAAATTAGACTACGATTTGAATTCCAAAATGGCGATTTATCATTCTGGAGCTAAGATTATTGATAAGAAATCTACCTTGACAAGTCGAGAAGGATTTTATAATACGGTCACTAAAAATTTTCTTTTTAAGGAAAAAGTGAAGGTGATTGATTCGGATGGAGGAACGGTAAAAGCAGATTCTTTAAAGTACAATACGGCCTCTAAAGAAGCCTATTTTATTGCACCTACGGAGATTGTAACCAAGAAAGATACGGTACTTACTAGTCGTGGTTTTTATAATACTGTTTCGAAAGTTTCGAATTTTACAGGTCGATCTACGGCTAAAACAGATGAATATATTTTGACAGCTGATACCTTGTTTTATGATTCACCCACGCAAATCGGGGTGGCAAAAGGAAAGGTTGAATTTCTGAGTCAAAAGGAAAAGGTGATTTTAAAGGGAGATAATGGGCGTTATTCTGGGAAAACAGGAGTCACTAGGGTTTATGGTCATGCGTGGATGCAAAATATCATGGAAAAGGATACTTTGTATTTGACAGCAGATACATTGGTTTCCGTTAATATAAAGAAGGATTCCATTCGAAAATTATATGCCTATAAAAATGTACTTATTTTTAAGTCCGATCTATCTGGTAAGTGTGATTCGCTAGGATATAATGTTCAGGATTCAATCATTCATTTTTATCAAAAACCTATCCTTTGGACTCAAGATTCACAATCCCAAGCTGATTCTATTTCCTTGTTTATGGGAAATCAAAAGTTAAAGGAAATGCGTTTGCGGGGTAAGTCATTTGTGATTTCGATCGATTCTTTAAATCAATTTAATCAGATTAAAGGCCGAAAGATTTGGGTGCATTTTAAGGGAGATTCTAAATTGAATCGTGTCAATGTAGAAGGGAATGGGGAGAGTATCTATTATGTTATCGACGATAAAAAGGCTACGACTGGATTAAATCGGGTGGAATGTAGTCGGATGAATCTGTTTTTTGAAGATAATACGGTAAAGAGAATTGCTTTTATCACGAAGCCTGAGGCTAAGTTTGTTCCTCCCAAAGAATGGAAAGAGGATCTCCAACAATTAGATGGTTTTCGCTGGCGTATTACAGAAAAGCCCTTTCTTAAAACAATCTTGAAACGAGTTGAATATCAAGATCTTGTTAAAAAACCTTAAAAAGGATAGCGGCTGCTAAATTTGTACTAATTTCGTCTCAACGATTTGAGAATGAAAATAGTATTGCGACATATCACTTTAATTTTAGTCCTAGCTACCTTGTTTGGATTTAAAAATGAGCCCTATTTATTTCAAGGGGATCGCATCTTTGTATCTCATCTTTACCCTAATCCCGCGGTTGATTTTGCCCAAGTAGATTATCAGTTTTCTGGAAATAACCAGGAGGTTAAAATTGCGATCTATAATGTGTTAGGGCAGGTGGTGAAAGAAATTGACTTAGATAAAGACGACCGCTCTGTTAAAATATCTTTACGAGAATTTAATAGTGGTTTGTACATGTACCAGTTGCTTGTAGACGGCAAGCCGGTTGCTACCAAGAAGCTAATGGTTCGTAAACAATAAAAAAAAGAGCCGCCTGCGAAGCAGGCGGCTCTTTTTACTTTCTTTCATTTTTAAAAACCTCCCACTGTTCTTTTAATGAAGGCTGTTAAGTCAGACCCCGTTAATAGATTTTGGGACAGTAAAGCTAGATCTGAGATTTGTTTCGCTAGCGCTTTTTGTTCGCTTTCGTCTTTCAAATCAGCTAGTTTACTAATTAATGGGTGGTTTGCGTTGATAGTAATGTTGTAGGTGTTCGGCATGGCTCCAAACATTCCCATTCCACCACCGCCTGTTTTAGACATGTCACTCATTCTGCGCATGAACTCATTTTGAGTCACGATGGCAGGTAATTCATCGGGTGACATCGCTTCCACAGCTACCACTTTTTGTTTGTCATTCAGGGTTTCTTCGAAGACTTTCTTCACGCTCTCTTTTTGAGCATCCGATAAAATCGCTTCTAATGTAATCCCTGTATCAATTAATTTATCGACAGCATCTGCATCTACACGCTTCCATTGCGTCTTTTCTAATTTAGACTCCATCGTGTTAATGAAGTGGCTGTCGATTAGGGTATCCAATTTAATAACTGAATAACCTTTGTTTTGGGCGGATTGAATAAAGGCATCTTGTTGCTCGACGTCGGTGGTATACAAGTAAACCTTGTTTCCGTCCTTGTCTGTTTGGGCAGCTTGCACCTCTTCACTGTATTCGTCTAACGTAAAATACTTGTTGTTCGTATCTTGTACCAAACAAAAATCTTTCGCTTTCTCTAAGAATTTCTCATCCGAGATCATTCCGTACTTGATAAACAAGCCGATATTCGCGAATTTCTCTTCGAAAGCAGGGCGATCCGATTTGAATAATTCCCCTAATTTATCCGCAACTTTCTTCGTGATATATGAGTTGATTTTCTTCACGTTCGAATCTGCTTGTAAGAACGAGCGAGAAACGTTTAATGGAATATCTGGTGAATCGATTACGCCATGCAATAACATCAAGAATTCAGGAACGATGTCTTTTACCTCATCGGTAATGAATACTTGGCGGCTGTAAAGCGAGATTTTTTCGCGTTGCAATTGCATCTCGTTCTTTACTTTTGGGAAATATAAAATACCCGTTAAATTAAATGGATAGTCCACATTTAAATGAATCCAGAACAAAGGCTTCTCTTGGAATGGATATAATTCTTCGTAGAATTTCAAGTAATCTTCGTCAGTTAAATCAGAGGGGGATTTAGTCCAAATCGGGTTCGGGTTATTAATCACCTTATCACCAAACTCAATTTCAATCGGCAAGAATTTGCCGTATTTTTCTAGAACAGACTTTAATTTGAACTCTTCTAAAAACTCCTCCGAATCTTCTGCAATGTGCAAGATGATATCCGTTCCACGGGTTTTCTTTTTCGCTGATCCAATCGTGTATTCGGTAGACCCATCACACTTCCAAGTAGCCGCTTCAGCACCCTCTTGGTAGGATTTTGAGATGATCTCTACTTCTTTAGCTACCATAAAGGCAGAATAGAAACCTAGACCAAAGTGTCCGATTATTCCTTTGTCATCACCTTGGTCCTTGTATTTTTCAACGAATTCAGTAGCGCCAGAGAAGGCGATTTGGTTAATGTATTTCTTGATTTCTTCCGCGGTCATACCGATACCGTTATCCGAAATTGTGATCGTTTTTTTGTCTTTGTCAAAACTCACTTTCACCTTCAGCTCCCCTAATTCACCGTTAAATTCACCAATGGAACTTAAACGCTTGATTTTTTGGGAGGCGTCGACAGCATTTGAAACGAGCTCACGAAGGAAAATCTCGTGATCTGAATAGAGAAATTTCTTAATGATGGGAAAAATGTTCTCGGTGTGAATGGAGATGTTACCTGTTTCTTTCATATTTTTAAAATTATTAATTCCTACATTTGGACATCCTTTTGCAATTTTAATTCCAAGCTGGGGGGAGGTGTCACATTGTCAGATTCTATGAAAAAAATAGCATTCTTCTTTCTTTTAACGTTCGCAGCACAAGCCCAACAAGAAGCCTTGCGGATGGCCTATCCCTTTTTACCTTTAGCGATTAACCCGGCGGATGCAGGAGCATACAAAATTTTTTCTGCAAAGGGAGTTTTTCGTAAAAAGCCCTTGTTTCAAAACATAGGCGGAGCATCGTCATCGCAAGAATTGATGAGCATTGATATGCCCTTAAATAAGGGTGACTGGGGTCTTGGATTTTTGGGATTCAATACGGATCAATCCTTCGCTACTTCTTCCGGTATGATTTCATCGAATTTGGGTTTGGCTGCCGTCTTCTCAAAGCATTGGAATTGGGGCCGAGGACATCAATTCAGTGTAGGCGCTAATTCTGGAATTAATCAATATCCTATTTTAGGGAAATCTGGTACTAGTGAAATGCTCGCCAGTGTGGGGGTTGGAATTGCTTATCGAAAGGAGGCCTTGACTCTTGGTATTTCGAAACCTGCCAATCGTTTAGATGGACTGGGTGATGATCCGCTTTATGTGCAGGCTTCTTATTATTTCCCCGTAGCAAATTTACATACCTTAAAATTAGGGACCGTCATTCGAAAGGATCAAGAAACTAAATTTGATGTGAATGCCGTGTTTTGGTTTCAAGAAAAAATTGGTTTCGGATTATGGTACCAACAGACCGGTTCAGAGTTCGGTGATCCAGCACTTTTAGGATCATTTGAGGTACCGTTAGGAATTAATTTTAGGGTAGGATATTCGTATGATTTTCTAGGTAAAAATGTAACTACTTTAGGTAGTTCCACCACGAGCGAAGCCTCAGGTTTTCATCAAATTTTTCTAAGTTATAACCTGGATTTTGGACTGGGTAAATTAGGTCAATTTCGACCTTAAAAGAATTCGGAAATTAATGGTGATTTTAGAGGAAAAAATTGAAATTATTGAAGAATTTTAAAGATGCTTTAATAATGGTTATAAATCCTCAGAAATTTGTTCTCTTACAGCTAAAAAACCCGGTAGAAATTAGGGTTATTTTGCTGAGCAAATAGTAAATTGCGTAGATTTTAGCATTAAGACGATGTTAAGATTTATACTAAACCAAAAACATTGAAACATTTCTATGGTCTAAAGCCTAGAAAATTAACTTATGGATCCATTTTCCTACGTAGCCAATGCCGACACACAAGTTATAGCTGACTTGTATGAGGCGTACAAACAAGATCCCAATTCGGTAGATAGCTCTTGGAGAGATTTCTTTAAGGGTTTTGATTTTTCTCAAACCTGGTTAGGAGAGGGAGCTCCCGCCGGTGCTGTTTCTGCTGATTCAAGCCATGTTCAAAAGGAGATGGCAGTTATCTCTTTAATCAAGGCTTTCCGTTCGAGAGGCCATTTATTATCTAAAACTAACCCCGTGCGAGAGCGCAAGGATCGCAAACCACGTTTAGATTTGGTGGATTATTCTTTGTCTGATGCGGATTTAGATACGGTCTTCCAAGCAGGTTCCTTTATGGGTTTAGGCGCTGCCACCCTGCGGACTATTCAAGCTGCTTTACATAAAATATATGCTGGTTCAGTGGGTTTCGAATATTCGTATATCCGCGACGTGCAGCAAAAAGAGTGGTTACGCAATAAAATCGAGAAGGAAGCGCTTTCTTTTAAGCCTACGTTTGAAGAGAAAAAGCACATTCTTCAGAAGATGAATGAGGCGGTTGTTTTTGAGAACTTCTTAGGAACAAAATATTTAGGCCAAAAGCGTTTCGGCTTAGAAGGTGGAGAATCCACCATTGCTGGATTAGACGCGATTATCAATGTGGCAGCTGATGCGGGTGTGAAAGAGGCGATGATCGGAATGGCGCATAGAGGTCGTTTGAACGTTTTGGCAAACATTATGCACAAATCGTACGAATCAATCTTTGATGGTTTCGAAGGAAATGTACCTAATGAGATCCATGGTGATGGAGATGTAAAATACCATTTAGGCTATTCTAGTAAACATATTTCTCCAAAAGGAAGCGAAATCTCCTTAAAATTAGCACCTAACCCCTCTCACTTGGAGGCAGTTAATCCCTTAGTGGAAGGTTTCTGTCGGGCCAGTGCTGATGCACATTATGCAGGAGATTACGATAAAGTATTACCGATTTTAATTCACGGAGACGCGGCAGTAGCGGGTCAGGGTATCGTTTATGAGGTGACTCAAATGGCGAAATTATCAGGTTATAGCACGGGTGGAACGATTCACTTTGTAATTAATAACCAAGTAGGTTTTACGACAGATTTTGAAGATGCACGTTCGGCGATTTATTGTTCGGATGTAGCTAAGATCATCGATTCCCCTGTATTCCACGTGAATGGAGATGATCCAGAAGCAGTGGTTTTTGTGTCTCGTATGGCCGCAGAATACCGTCAAGAATTTAACCGCGATGTATTTGTGGATATGGTTTGTTACCGCCGTAATGGTCACAATGAATCAGATGAGCCTCGTTTTACCCAGCCTACTTTGTATGCGAACATCACGAATCATCCCAACCCACGCGAGGTTTACACACAACAATTAATCAAGAACGGCGAGATCGAGGCGAAATTAGCCGAGGAAATGGATTCAGCTTTTAAAGCAGAATTGCAGGCTCGCTTAGACATGGTGAAGCAAAAAGTGAGCCCACCCTATGTTCCTTTGAAATTAGATAACCGCTGGTCAACGCTTCGTTTCTCGAACGAAACAGACTTCGATTCATCCCCTAAGACAGCAATTTCGAAAGAGGTAATTGATCAAGTAGCAAAAGCTTTGACATCCTTGCCTAAAGGCTTTACGGCCCTAAAGCAAATCGAAAAAGTAATCGCGGATCGCAAAGGATATTTTGAGAAAGGCCAATTAAACTGGGCTACAGCTGAATTGTTAGCGTATGGTTCCCTTCTTTTAGAAGGCAAGCCCGTTCGATTGTCCGGTCAAGATGTTCAACGTGGTACCTTCTCTCACCGTCACGTCGTATTACACGACGCGAACACGAATGAGAACTACAATTCGTTAAACCACATCAAAGAGGGTCAAGAGCAAGCGCAGATTTACAATTCCTTACTTTCTGAGTACGGGGTATTAGGTTTTGAGTTTGGTTATGCCTTAGCGAATCCAGATGCATTGGTTATTTGGGAAGCACAGTTTGGTGACTTCGCGAATGGCGCTCAAACGATGATTGACCAATTCGTTTCCTCACACGAATCGAAATGGGGCACGCAAAATGGTTTAGTGATGTTGTTGCCTCATGGGTATGAGGGCCAAGGTCCAGAGCACTCGAATGCGCGTCCAGAGCGTTTCTTGCAGCTATCAGCTGAAAACAATATGATCGTGGCGAACTTAACGACGCCTGCTAATATTTTCCACGCTTTACGTCGTCAATTGACTTGGGAATTCCGCAAGCCATTAGTGGTTATGTCGCCTAAGTCGATCTTCCGTCACCCGAAAGTGGTTTCGCCTATTGAAGAGTTTACGAAAGGTAAATTCCAAGAAGTGATTGGTGATAGCTATGCAGATAAGGCCAAAGTGAAGAAGGTTTTACTTTGCTCAGGTAAAGTGTACTTCGATCTATTGGATCGCCAAGAAAAAGATAAGCGCAAGGATGTGGCGATTGTTCGTTTGGAACAATTACACCCATTCCCTACGAAACAAGTGGACGCTGAATTAGCGAAATACAAAGGTGCCGATGTATTCTTCGTACAAGAAGAACCGGAAAACATGGGCTATTGGTCGTATGTGATCCGCGAATTTGGCTGGGCTAAATTCAAAGGTTTGGTAGCGCGTAAAAAATCCGCTTCTCCAGCGACTGGATTCTTGAAAGTCCACGGCGTAGAGCAAGCAAACCTAATTAACAAAGCATTCGAATAAGAGAATTATTATGGCTATAGAAATGAAAGTGCCCGCTGTGGGCGAGTCGATTACGGAAGTGACCGTTGCTACTTGGAATAAGAAGGAAGGCGATCACGTGAAGTTAGACGAGGTTTTGTGCGAATTAGAATCGGACAAGGCGACCTTTGAATTGCCTGCAGAGGCGGAAGGTGTGTTGCACATTGTGGCGAAAGAAGGCGATGTTCTTCCGATCGGAGCTGTCATCTGTACGATTGAGGCAGGTGGAGCAACGGCTTCGGTGAAATTGGCAGATGCCGCGCCTGCGGCAGCGACGCCAGCTCCGGCGGCTGTTGTGGCTGCTCCAGCTCCAGCACCTGCACCAGCGGCGGGTCCTACGTCTGTTTTAGAAGTAAAAGTTCCTGCGGTAGGGGAGTCGATTACGGAAGTGACGGTTTCTGTTTGGAATAAGAAAACAGGGGATAGCGTTTCTTTAGACGAGGTACTATGTGAATTAGAATCAGATAAAGCAACATTCGAATTGCCAGCTGAATCAGCGGGTGTCTTAGAAATTGTAGCAGAATCAGGAACGGTAGTTCCGATTGGGGGTATTTTGGCAAGAATCACGGTAGGTGGTTCTGTGGCTGCAGCAGTTCCTGCTCCAGCGGCGGCGCCATCTGCACCAACAGCAGCACCAGCTTCTTCTGGTGACGCATCATATGCAGCTGGTCACCCATCTCCAGCAGCAGCTAAAATATTAGATGAAAAAGGAATCGCCTCTGCTTCAGTGGCAGGTTCTGGCGTAGGAGGTCGTATTACGAAAGAAGATGCGGTATCAGCTACGCAAGCAAGTGTTTCTGCACCGGCAGCTGTGGCTGCACCAGCATCTTCATCTGATCGTACTCGTCGCGAAAAAATGAGCTCATTGCGTAAGACAGTGGCTCGTCGTTTAGTAGCTGTGAAAAACGAAACAGCCATGTTAACTACGTTTAACGAAGTAGACATGAAACCTGTGATGGATCTTCGCGGCAAATACAAAGATAAATTCAAAGAGAAGCATGGCGTAGGTTTAGGCTTTATGTCCTTCTTTACAAAAGCCGTTTGCGTTGCTCTAAAAGAGTACCCATCGGTGAATGCAAAAATAGATGGCGAGGAAATCGTCTTCCACGATTATTGCGATATTTCGATTGCGGTATCTGCGCCAAAAGGCTTAGTCGTTCCTGTGATTCGCTCTGCTGAGAATTTATCGCTTGCAGGTATTGAATCTGAAGTGGCTCGTTTAGCTGGAAAGGCTCGTGAGAATAAATTGAGTTTAGAAGAAATGAGTGGCGGTACATTTACCATCACGAATGGGGGAGTATTTGGTTCGATGTTATCTACGCCGATTATCAACGCACCGCAAGTTGCTATCTTAGGTATGCACAATATCGTAGAGCGCGCGGTTGTAGTAGATGGCCAAATCGTCATTCGTCCTATCATGTACTTAGCTTTATCGTACGATCACCGTATTATCGATGGTCGTGAGTCGGTTAGCTTCTTAGTTCGTTTAAAGCAATTGCTAGAAGATCCAGCTCGTTTATTATTAGATATTTAATTAATTGAATAGGCCTTTAGGGGCCTATTCGCTTTCAATCGCCTAT
Source organism: Cytophagaceae bacterium (assembly GCA_947494535.1). GTDB lineage: Bacteria > Bacteroidota > Bacteroidia > Cytophagales > Spirosomataceae > Aquirufa. The sequence continues at coordinate 614 of CANLVU010000053.1, read as the reverse complement.
ATGCAAGATTTTGATGTAGTAGTTATTGGTTCTGGCCCTGGTGGATACGTTTCGGCGATCCGTTCGGCTCAATTAGGTTTCAAAGTAGCCATCATTGAGAAATATGCCGTGATGGGTGGAACTTGTTTAAATGTGGGTTGTATACCTTCCAAAGCACTTTTGGACTCGTCTGAGCATTATTACAATGCCGTTCACAGCTTCCAAGAGCACGGAATCGACATCGCGAAACCGAAAATTAATTTGGGCCAAATGATCAAGCGTAAAGCGGGTGTGGTTTCAAATTTAAATGCAGGTATTTCGTATTTGATGAAGAAAAACAAGATCACGACTTTCCACGGTTTGGGTTCATTTGACTCTGCTAAAACGGTAAAGGTTACGAAGGAAGATGGTTCTTCAGAGGTAATCTCTGCAAAAAATATCATCATCGCCACAGGTTCGAAACCGACGATCTTGCCATTTATCCCAGTGGATAAAGAGCGTATCATTACGTCGACGGAAGCTTTGAAGATGACAGAAATTCCTAAGCACTTAATCGTGATCGGTGCAGGTGTCATCGGTGCCGAATTAGGTTCTGTTTACGCGCGTTTAGGATCAAAAGTGTCGTTTGTGGAATT